>CAYNTB010000307.1:0-3610 GCA_964399905.1 uncultured Bacteroidales bacterium
ATGTGTTAGATTACGGGATATATTGTTCAGCAAGAATTGTGAGGTAATTTTATTTTCGGAAGCAGCCTTGTTTAAGGTCTGGCTGGCGGTATTAAAACGGCAATAACCAAATCCTTTTGTAAGATCACCCCGCAATGAGTGATTGGTTCGGACAATAATTCCATTTGGTGCCACTTGCGGATCATTTGCATCATATTTTTTAAAATCATAGTTACCGGTCTCATAGTAAGCCGCCCCGCCATAAGCGTCGATCACTCCAAAATTGGCATCCACACCCCATGGTTTTGGCAATGAATTCAACAAGTTTTCAAAATCTTCAAGGGTTTCACAGTTTTGCAGGGCAAGCTTCATAACAATTCCTTCCTGATCCTGGAAAGAGGTTGTATCACCTATATTATTGTTGTAGGCGGCAGAATTCATAATGGCAAATCCTGCACTATTATATCCGCCCCATACTTTATTTTTCCAGTTTTTATCCCCGTTAACAACACCGATATAATCGTATTTCCCGTCTTCAAAATAAACGAGCGAATTATTCAATTCTTTGGTATCCCTGTTTTTAAACAATAAAGGTTTTCCATCGGCTGTATATTTACCCGAAATAATAAAAGTGGTACAGGCAAATGAATGAACCGAAAAAAGAATCAGCGTAAAAAAAGTTAATACGAATTTTTGGTTTCCAGACATGGCTCAATATTAATGATTATGAATAATGAATAAATTATCATATCAAATATAGCCAGATATTTAATTAACGCCTTAAAAAAATTAGATGTTTTACGGTTTAAATTTTACCTGCTTAATTTTATAAGCTTAGGTTCTAAGATAAGAAGCTCCATTTACATCCAAAATACAGCCGGTCATATATTCTATACCGGATGCCCGCATCACCACCGATTTTGCAATTTCCTCAGGCTGTGCTATTCTCCTCAAAGGGCTTTGGTCTTTAATTTCCTGTGCGTTGGGGCCTTCCATTCCAAGGGCGGCCATATCCGTATCCACCCAACCCGGAGCCAATGCGTAAACCAACACTTTTTGCGGAGCCAATGCTTTTGCCAACGACTGGCTGAATGAATTCAAACCCGCTTTACTGGCACCATAAGCCGGGGCCGTTGGTTCGCCTCTAAAGGCACCTCGTGAAGTAATATTTACAATTTTCCCTCCGCCAATCTGAACCATATGTTTGGCAACAAGAAAGCTTAAATTGGCGACCCCCGTCAAATTTGTATCCATTGTTTTGGCCCAGGCATTTTGCCATTCAGCATAATTGATGGTCGAAAAATCCATCTCTTCAAAAACACCTGCGTTATTTATCAGTATATCAATATGTCCCAAATCTTTAATCAATTTATCCGTCATTTTTTTTACAGAATCAGGATTTGATATATCTGCCTGAATGACCCGGTGCTGCCCACCTTTTAATGAAGCAATCAGTTTCTGCGCTGCTGCTTCATTTTTATGAAAGTGTGCGATAATATTTGCACCCGAACTGGCAAATTCTGCGGCAATTGCTTTTCCAATACCTCTTGAGGCACCTGTAACCAATACATTTAAATGATCAAATCGAATATCCATAACTTAGATTTTAGTGATTTTTAACTAATTATTTGAACTCCCTGATTACTCGTGCTGGTTTTATATACCTTCAGATAGTAAGGATTATTCATAAATCCTTCTGACATAAGATGCGCAATTTCATCAACTTTTTCATTTTCGCAAATTGCGATCACAGAAGAACCTCCACCACTGATCTGGAATCCATAGGCACCTGCATCCAATACTTTTTTCTTCACATCCTGGTATTCCGGAATGCTTGCTGCCCTTACCGGCTCAGCAATATGGTCGATATTGAAAGCTGCACCGAATTCCTGAATATCTTTGGTATGAATGGCATTAATAATTCTGGAACATCTTGCCATCTGGTCTTTTAACTTATCCTGACCAATTTCGTAGGTAATAAAACCTCTGGTAGTCCGCTGAGATTTTTTAATGGCAGCAAATACGACCGGAAATTCAGGGATTTCAAGTTTTATGACATCGATGGGGTTGTAATTTTTAACCAGAATAAAACCACCCAACAATGATGCTGCAACATTATCAGCATGAGGCGAACCGCCTGAAGCAACCTCACCCCTTCTGGCAATGTCAATCATTTCATTCATCGAAAGACCAAGCTTCAATAAATGATTCAATCCATACACGGCTGCCGCTGCACTCGCACCGGTAGTTCCCATACCTCCACCCGATTTCATGTGTTTGATAATCCGGATAACCATTCCTTGTTTTAACTGATTTCGCTTTAGCAACTCCAAAACAGCTAAACTTGCCGTATTATCATTTAAACTGGTTGGGATATTCTGGTCATCGCCCACAATCTCAATTTTTACCAAGCCACTGTCATCCAGTACAATCTCAATCTCATCAAAGGGATTGCTCAGCGCCATTGCAAAAATATCATAACCCGGCCCTACATTGCCTGTTGTAGCAGGTGATTTTATTAAAATTCTGTTCATATTAATTTTCGTTCCCGCAGGAGATCCCGCATTCCTTCGACTAATTTTTCGCTTAAAGGTGTCAGCGGCGGCCTTAAACCACCGGCAGGTAATCCCATCAAATTCAATGCAGCCTTGGCAGCCATGGGGTTGGTTTCCCAGCGCAATGCTTCAAATAAAGGATAATACTCATTGTGAAGTTTTTTGGCACTTTCAAGGTCTCCTGATATAGTAAACTCCACCATATTTTTCATAACCTCAGGAATCACATTTCCGGCGACAGTAAAAGTTCCGCTTCCACCAAATGCTAAAACCGGAAATGCCGTAGTATCTTTTCCGGTAAACAACCTGAAATCATCATTTCGTGTCAGATACTGGATTTTGGCAAGATGATCCAATTGCTTATTCCCATCTTTGGTACCTACAATATTTGGATGTTTTGCTAATTCTGCCGTCATTTCGGGTGTTAATTCAACCCCTGTTCGGCTTTTTGCACTATGCAAAATAATAGGAACGGGAGAGGCATCTGCCAGGGTTCGATAATAATCCAATAAACCATCGGGTTTTGGAAGTACCAGAAATGGGGTGTAGGATACAATATAATCGGCACCCAATTCAGCATATTTTTTTATCCTTTCCAACGACTGATCAAGTCTTGTTGAACAAATATCCGGCATCACAAGTGTTTTGCCTTTGGCCTCATCGACAATAATTTCAACAACCTTATAAACTTCGTCATCATCCATGAGGGTATTTTCACCCGTCACTCCGAGTGGGGCTATCCCATGGATACCGGCATCGACCTGTCTTTTTACCAGCATTCTCAAACCTTCTTCATCAAGGCTTAAATCTTCCCTAAACGGGGTAATTAGTAATGTGTATGCACCTTTTTTCATCATCTTTTATTTTGAACAAAGGTCGGTAAAAAATTTATAAAATGAATAGGATGCTATGCAATAATTGAAATATTTAGGTCCTCAAATTGACATAATTCGGGAAGTAGAAAAAATGAGTTACAGCTAATAATCAGGATTGGGGAATTCCTTCTTTATTCCATCCCCTTAATCGATACTATTCAGATATCACTGATTTCTAACGCACCCTGTCGAGTTTTTGGC
>CAYNTB010000308.1:0-897 GCA_964399905.1 uncultured Bacteroidales bacterium
ATTGGCATGTATTGTGCCACTTCATTTTAATTTTATATCTCAATTCCATCCATCAGATATTTGCTTTCTTTCGGGGAGAATCAAATATAAAAAAAATATATATGAAAATGGAGCATATGGTAAAAAATCACAATAACCCAATAACAACGAATAACCATAAATAACCATGTATAACGACATATTACTATCGAATGTCCATTGAATAACAACAGAATGTCCGGATTAAAGCTAAGGCTAGAATGTGAATTACGAATTACGAATTACGAATTACGAATTTCAAATCCGAATGCTGAATCGCGAATCTCAAACAATGAACAATTTATTAACTTTGTTTAAAATTAAAATCAATGACAAAGCTCAGCGTAAATATCAATAAAATAGCCACCATCCGCAATGCCCGCGGAGGCGATATCCCGAATGTGTTAAAAGCAGCCATCGATTGTGAAAGTTTCGGGGCAGAAGGAATTACGGTTCATCCGCGACCGGATGAGCGGCACATCCGCTACCAGGATGCACGCGATATTAAGCCAAAAATTAAGGTTGAATTCAACATTGAAGGCAATCCGGTTCCAAAATTTATCGATCTGGTTCTTGAAGTAAAGCCTGCACAGGTTACCCTTGTGCCGGATCCACCGGGAGCCATTACCTCAAATGCGGGCTGGGATACCATTAAAAATGAATCTTTTCTGAAAGAAGTGATCAGTGAGTTTAAACGCAACGGCATCCGTACCTCCATTTTTATTGAAACCGATAAACGGATGATCGAAAATGCAGCCAAAACAGGAACCGACCGGATTGAACTCTATACCGAAAGTTATGCTGATCATTTTCATGAAAATAAAGAGGCCGCCATTGCGCCTTTTATCAATGCGGCCAAAATTGCAAATGCCTGTGGAC
>CAYNTB010000308.1:928-2299 GCA_964399905.1 uncultured Bacteroidales bacterium
AATGCCGGTCACGACCTCGATTTGAAAAATCTCCGGTATTTTGCCGAAAACATTCCGGGCCTGCTGGAAGTCTCGATCGGACATGCACTGATCAGCGATGCACTTTATTACGGGCTCGACAATACCATTCAGCTTTACCTGCGCGAACTTAAAACCCGTTCATAACTCAATTACTCAATGAACTTCAACAACTTTGATGAACCCTAAACTCAAATCCGAAGCCGAAAACATTTATCTGATATTAAGTGCCCTTTTTATTGCCTCCCTGTTAACGAGCAACCTGATCTTTCAAAAGTTTTTTAGTTTTGATTTTTTTGGTTTGCATACGGTCGAACTTTCTGTTGGGATACTGCCCTATCCGGTTACCTTTCTGATTACCGATATCATTTCGGAGATTTACGGTAAGAAACGTGCCCATAAGTTGGTCATGGCCGGGCTGTTTGCAAGTGCTTTTATGCTGCTGATCATTATCGTAAGTTCGTGGGTAAATGCCACAGACTGGTCGCCGGTTCAAAATGAAGAATTTAAAAAAGTATTTGGATTTACTTTTATCGCTGTTGCGGCATCATTAATGGCGTATTTACTGGCCCAGTTTATCGATGTGCAGCTTTTTCACTTTTGGAAAAGGAAAACAAAGGGTAAGCACTTATGGTTAAGGAACAATGCCTCAACCTTCACTTCGCAGTTTATCGATACCTTTACAGTGTTGTTTTTATTATGTTCATTTAAAGTTATTGAATGGGAGTTATTTGCCATCTTATTGCTGAATGGTTATTTATTTAAGGTGGTGATTGCCCTGCTCGATACGCC
The DNA here is from genome assembly GCA_964399905.1 of uncultured Bacteroidales bacterium. Taxonomy (GTDB): domain Bacteria; phylum Bacteroidota; class Bacteroidia; order Bacteroidales. The sequence continues at coordinate 1,739 of CAYNTB010000308.1, forward strand.
TATAATTTATTTTATTGTATATTTATTTAAACGGCGTTTCCGTATGGATAACAAGCTGACCGAATTACAATTTTAATTCTTGAAATGATGAAATTATTTTTTCGCACATTTGGTGAAGGCCCGGCTGTAATTATTTTGCATGGCTTATTCGGAATTTCGGATAACTGGGTAACATTTGGCAGAAAACTGGCCGAAGAGGGATACCAGGTTTATATTCCCGATCAGCGAAACCATGGCCAGTCGCCCCACAGCCCTGTTTTTAATTACCTGGCCCTGGCCGACGACCTGAATGAGTTTATTGAAGATCATGAAATTGAGGAACCCGTAATCATCGGACACTCCATGGGTGGCAAAGTAGCTGCCCGCTATGCACTCGAAAACCCCGAACTTCTCAAAAAGGTCATTATTGTCGATATTAGTTTAAGGGCGTATCCGGGCCGTAGTTCCCACAAAAAAATCATCGACGGAATGCGAAGGATCAATTTTGATATGGCACATTCGCGTAAACAAGTTGATATGCTGCTTAGCGAGCGAATTCCCAATTTCCGTATCCGGCAGTTC
>CAYNTB010000308.1:2371-3085 GCA_964399905.1 uncultured Bacteroidales bacterium
AAACCTTTACTGGAAAGAGAAGGACAGGCTTGATTGGCGCATCAATTTCGAAGCGATTTGTGATAACCTGGATGAATTGTTCGACGGAATCGATACCATCGACCGTTTTGACAAACCGGCACTTTTTATCCGGGGCGGATTGTCGGATTATATTATCGAAGAAGATTTTCCGGTCATTAAGTACAACTTCCCGCAATCAGAAATTGTGACCATCGAAAATGCCACACATTGGGTGCATGCGGAAGCCCCGGAGAAATTTGCAAAACTGGTATTTGATTTTTTAAAGAAACAGGATTAATTATCCATTTCCACCACTCTTTTTTTATAAACCCGGTTAGAAATACCGATGCTTAATTCGTAAAGCCCGAACAATGGGATGACCACCAAAATCTGGCTAAACACATCCGGAGGCGTGATAATGGCTGAGATGGTCAACAGAATTACCAACATGTATTTTCGGTTCTTTTTCATAAAAGTCGGGGTGATGATCCCCACTTTTGTCAGAAAATAAACAAAGATCGGCAGCTCAAAAACCAGGCCCACGGCAAAAGTAACAGACACAACCGTACTGATGTATGAACTCAGTGAAATACTGTTCTCAACAAAATCGCTGACCTGGTAAGTGCCCAAAAAATTAACGGTAAGCGGAACGATCAGAAAATAGCTGAACAGCACACCCAAAATAAAAAGCAAGGAGCTTGAAACAACCGCACC
>CAYNTB010000308.1:3102-3599 GCA_964399905.1 uncultured Bacteroidales bacterium
AATTCCGGCCACGATCGAAATATACATATGGGTCATAAACTGACCTGACATGCTGATATTAATAATTTTTAATGAGCGGTTATCGATACAGAGGGAAGGCAGGGACAAAAATTCTGAAATCCGGCAAAGCAATTGGTTGGTGATAAATTCCGAATCTTTGGGTGCCAGTATAATTTCATCAAATATGAGCCTCCTGTTCAGAAAGGCCACAATTGCCAGCACAATGATGGCCAGTATTGATCTGACAACATGCCAGCGAAGTTCTTCCAGATGTTCCCAAAAGGTCATTTCCTTTTCGGGGTTTTTCTTCTTTTTTTTATTTGAATTAACTTCTGTCATCTTTGCTTAAGCCTGAATAATCAGTTACAAAGATGATAAAAAAATTGGGATTTCAAACTTTACTTAGTGCTTAATCTGCTTTATTCAAAAAACCCTACGAGAGTTATGAACGCTCGCAGGGTTAACTTATTTTGAAACTGTGAAATAGGGATGGCTTC
>CAYNTB010000309.1:0-3211 GCA_964399905.1 uncultured Bacteroidales bacterium
TTATCGAAAAAGAATATGAGAATTACGATGGCTTTGTAATATTGCATGGTTCCGCCACCATGGCATATCCGGCTTCTGCTTTAAGTTTTATGCTCGAAAATTTAAACAAACCCGTTATCCTTACGGGCTCACAATTACCCCTGGGGATGATCAGAACCGACGGACGCGAAAACTTTATTACCGCCATTGAAATTGCATCGGCCAAAAAAAATGGGTTGCCTGTTGTTCCGGAAGTTAGTATTTATTTCGAAGATAATTTATTGAGGGGGAACAGAACCAGTAAGTTGAATGCCGAAAATTTCGATGCATTTTATTCGGGCAACTATCCGCCGTTGGCTGAAGTAGGGGTCAGGATTAAATACAATCAGAACTATATACGCAAAGCCAACAATAAAAAACTGATTGTTCATAAAACTTTAAATAATGAAGTTGCAATTTTAAAATTGTTTCCGGGTATTTCGCAAGCAGTTGTCCAATCAATTTTAAAAACGCCCAAACTCAAGGCTGTAATTTTAGAATCGTTCGGATCGGGAAATGCGCCCACAGATAAATGGTTTATTAACGAGCTGTCTGTAGCTATTCAAAACGGTTTAATTATTTTAAATGTAACCCAGTGCAAAGAAGGCACGGTTGAAATTGGGAAATATGAAACAAGTATTGACCTGGGCAAGATAGGGGTAATAGGGGGTTTCGACATCACAACTGAAACTGCCATTGCAAAACTGATGTATTTACTGGGCCAAGAGTTTAGTTTAACGAAAATAAAAAAGTTGCTCCAGACATCAATGCGTGGTGAAATAACAATTTAAAATGTATCCACTTCAATATTTTTATACTTTTGTACCGAAACCAATGACATAAGTACATGGAGAGGTGGCCGAGCGGTTTAAGGCGCACGCTTGGAAAGCGTGTGTACGCCAAAAGTGTACCGGGGGTTCGAATCCCTTCCTCTCCGCCATAATTTAAGTTTAAAATTTAAGTAAAAGTTTTACTCAATTAAAATAAATATTTATATTTGCCAACATTAAAACGGAAATATTTAAAAAACAACAAATTGATTTACCTTTTTATTTCGAATTATTAAGAAAAATAAATGTTAACTATGAAAAAATTAATTGCTTTAATGACGATAGCAGGAATGCTAACTTTTGGATTTTCAAACATGGTGGTGGCTCAGGAAAACACCGCTGCCGATACTGAAATGACAACTGACACAACTGCAGTTGAAGCACAAGCCACTGAAGTTGTTAATACACTTGAAAACGAAGCTACAACAGAACAACAAGGCTTTCAACAAGTAATAAAAGAACAATTTATTGCTGGTGACTGGCGGTTTATGGGTTTGGTACTTATCACCCTTGTTCTTGGACTTGCTTTAAGTATTGAAAGAATTATTTATCTGAATTTAGCAACCACCAATAACCAAAAATTATTGAACCAGGTTGAATCAGCACTTGAAACAGGAGGCGTTGATGCTGCTCTTGAAATTTGTAAAAATACCAAAGGCCCTGTTGCAAGTATCTTCTACCAAGGATTAGACAGATATTCAGAAGGAATCGAAATTGTTGAAAAATCAATCGTTTCTTACGGAAGTGTTTTGATGGGCCGACTTGAAAAAGGACTTTCATGGATTTCATTGTTTATTGCAATTGCCCCTATGCTTGGATTCATGGGAACAGTAATCGGTATGATCGTAGCTTTCCAATCCATTGAAGCAGCAGGTGATATTTCAGCAAACATTGTTGCCGGTGGTATGAAAGTTGCTCTTTTAACAACTGTATTTGGTTTGATCGTAGCGGTTATTCTTCAAATCTTCTATAACTATCTGCTTTCTAAAGTTGACGGTTTAGTAAATGATATGGAAGACAGTACCATTACTTTTATCGACATCCTTACAAAATTCAAATCAAAAAACTAATTGACCATGACTAATACATTAAACAAAATATTACAAATTGGTTTGCTCGTTATATTCGCTATTTCAGCAATTCTTTTTGTAATGTTCTATATTCAGGGAGAATCAATGACCGATACTGTATTGACATGGGCTTATATCCTATTTGGATTTACAGTAGTGTTATTGATTGGATTCCCGATAGCATTCTTTATTAAAAACCCGAAAAGTGGTTTACGCATTCTTTTTGTGATCGTTGGATTCGGCATCCTGTATGCCATCTCTTATACAATGGCATCCGATGCAACCAATGCGGATATTTATGAAAAAGCAAGCGTTACTCCTGCCATTTCTAAATTTATTGGTGGCGGATTAATCATGACCTATATTTTGGTAGGGATTACGATACTTTCATTGGTAGCTTCCAGTGTTGTAAAATTATTTAAATAACATAAAACTTTTAACAAATGGCAAGGAAAACCCCTGAGGTAAATGCTGGCTCTATGGCTGATATTGCATTCCTGATGCTAATCTTCTTCCTGGTTACAACAACCATGGATGTGGATACAGGAATCATTCGTCAGTTATCGCCGCCTCCACCACCCGATGCACCAATACCTGACATCAATAAAAGAAATATGATGTCGATATTGGTTAACAGCCATGATGCTTTGCTCATTAACGGTAAACCAGGAGACATCAATACCCTAAGAATGGAAGTTAAAGATTTTATGTCGATTCATCCTGATGATCCTGCATACCCGGTTGTTGAATTTAAATCCTTTGATTATCTGGGAGAAATTCCGGTTACAAAAGGTGTAATTTCACTTAAAAATGACCGTGGAACATCATATGAAATGTATATTAAAGTCCAAAATGAATTGGCTGCCGCTTTTAAAGATTTAAGAGATGATTTGGCAATGCAAAAATTTGGCCGAAAATATGATAAATTGATTGATGAGAATATCATTGAAGCCATCAATCTTGCAATTCCATTGCGTATTTCTGAAGCTGAACCTGAAGATATAGGAGGAAAATAATATGTCAAGATTTAAAAAACAAGGATCAAAAGAGGTCCCTGCAATTAGTACTTCATCAATGCCTGATATCATCTTCATGCTTCTGTTTTTCTTTATGGTTACTACTACAATGAAAGAAACTACAGTAATGGTGAGAAATACATTACCTGGTGCATCAGAAGTTGAAAAATTAGAGAAAAAATCATTGGTAAGTTTTATTTATGTAGGACCACCTCATAACAAAACCGTTTATGGTACTGAATCACGTATTCAGCTGAATGATCGTTTTGCAAATGTT
>CAYNTB010000309.1:3221-3597 GCA_964399905.1 uncultured Bacteroidales bacterium
AAAGTTAACGCACCTGCAGCATTTGAAGTACAAAAACTTGAGAAAAAATCTTTGGTTAGTTATATACACGTTGGTCCACCTTTAAGAAAAGAGTTTGGTACCGAATCCAGAATCCAGTTAAATGATCGTTTTGCGGTCGTTGATGAAATTCAGGAATTTGTAGCAAAAGAAAAAGAAGCCCGCGATGAGGTGGATAGAAAATTTATTCTTACTTCATTAAAAGTGGATAGTGATGTAAAAATGGGGGTAGTAACAGATATTAAACAGGAACTGCGTCAGGCAGGAGCGTTTAAGATAAACTACTCCACTAAGAAAGCTGTTGCATTAAGGTAATTGTTATTCAAACATATTTTAAAAGGAAGTTCTCAAAGAGCTT
>CAYNTB010000310.1:0-2252 GCA_964399905.1 uncultured Bacteroidales bacterium
AATTCACTTCTGATCTCCTTCAGTTTTTTGGATGCATTGTCCCGTATTCTTCCCTTCTCATCAACAATTAAATCAATTTGTTTAATGATATTGTGATCGAATTCCAGCACTGAACTCAATTCTTTCAATCTCGGAAACTCATCATCATCTGCCTTTTTGAAGAAATTCAGAACATCGGAGATCGTATTCAGAGAAGTCTTTAAATCAAAAAGTGCCGCCAATTCAATAATGGTTCCTTTGACCCTTATTCTCGATAATTCGGGCCGCAGATCGAAATAATCCTGTGAAGGGAATCCATCCGAAAACCTGAGAATTTCGACAAATTCAGCCACCTGCTGCAACCATTTTTTGATCAGGTCAAATTTTACATTAAACCTGATCTTATCCACATAGTCGGCTCCCATCAAGCTTAAACAGTTATGTTTCAGCTTAAATCGAATTTGGTCAAAGCCAATTTTATTTTCAAAATCACGCGGATAAATCATATTTGCAAATGTAAGATATTCTGACTTTCATCCTTCATATGATTATAAACCGAATTTATTAACTTAGTATGTTTGATTTTTATGATAAAAGAAGTTCAAATAGAAGTATGTGTTGATTCCGTTGAATCGGCAATAATTGCACAGCATGCTGGAGCTAAACGTGTTGAGCTCTGCAATAATTTGATGGAAGGCGGAACAACCCCAAGCGCTGCCTGCATCGAAATTGCAAGAAAAAACCTGGACATTGAGCTAAATGTACTCATGAGGCCAAGAGGCGGCGACTTTCTTTATTCAACCCTGGAAATGGAAACGATAGAGAAAGATATAATGTTTGCCAAAAAAATGGGCGCAGATGGAATCGTCGTAGGATTTTTACATAAAAACGGAAGAATCGATATTGGGAAGCTTAAAACAGTAATTGAAATCGCCCGGCCAATGAGTATTACCTTTCACCGGGCATTTGATGTCTGCCGCGATCCATTTGAAGCCCTTGATGATCTCATTAATTCAGGGGTTGACCGATTGCTGACTTCGGGGCAAAAAAATAAAGCAGAAGAAGGCATAGAACTAATTTCAAAATTGGTAAAGAAAGCAGATGGGAAGATTATAATTATGCCGGGGAGCGGTATTAATGCATTCAATTTTTTAAAAATCATGAATTTGTCCGGTGCACATGAATTCCATTTATCGGCCAGAACGGTTAAAAAAAGTGAAATGCTTTTTAGAAGAGAGGATGTTAAAATGGGCGGCTTCCCGAATTATAATGAATACGAAATTAAACAGGCCGATCTGGCAACTTTAACATCAATCATTGCTCAATCAAGAAAAGAATCATGACAAACAAAACGGTCAATTTCCTGATCTTGTCTGCGATCATACTGATAATCCAATCCTGCATCAATGATCCTCAAATTGACGATATTGATCTAAACCAGGGTTGGAAATTCAGAAGAGTCGGTGATCAGGATTATCAAAAAGCTAGCGTTCCGGGGCTTGTTCATCTCGATCTGTTGAATGCCGGGAAAATCCTGGAACCTTTTTATCGTTCAAACGAAGACAGTTTGCAGTGGATCGGCAACCAAAGTTGGGAATATTTTAATGAATTTGAATTTGGAAGACCCCCTTCAAAACAAAGAACAGAACTTGTTTTTGAAGGCCTTGACACTTATGCAGATGTTTATTTAAACGACTCCCTCTTATTGCAAACTGACAATATGTTCAGGAAGTGGGTGGTTGAAATTACCAAACTCTTGCGCCCCAAAAACAGGCTTCGGATCATTTTTCATTCTCCCATAAAAAAGAATGCCGAGCTTGAATCAGAATTAGGTTTTCCATTACCGGAACAAAGGGCATTCACGAGAAAAGCACCTTATCAGTTCGGATGGGACTGGGGACCCAAATTTGTGAGCTGTGGTATTTGGAAACCAGTTTATTTGCAGGTTAAAAATCAAAGCAAAATCCTTTCGACTTATTACAAAACAGATCACATAAATGAATCAGAAGCTTTTTTGACAGCTGAAGTTGAAATTCAAACCGCGTATTCCCAAAGCGTTATTCTGAGTCTTCTCGGTAATAATCAAATTCTGCATTCTGATAAATTGAATTTAAGTCCGGGCAAAACCAATTATACTTTTAATTTTAAAATTAATGATGCAAAACTTTGGTGGACAAATGGTTTAGGGAGTCCTTACTTATATAAATTCCACACCCAAATATCTTCCAATCAAAAAGTACTTGATTCTAAAACTGAAACCATTGGGATCAGAA
>CAYNTB010000310.1:2268-3587 GCA_964399905.1 uncultured Bacteroidales bacterium
GCCAATCATTTTTCTTTGTATTGAATGGGATCCCTTTATTTATGAAGGGTGCAAATTATATTCCACAAGATAATTTTTTAAGCAGGGTCGATTCTTCCAGGTATGAATCTCTTATCCGGAGCGCAAAAGAAGCCAACATGAATATGTTACGTATATGGGGAGGAGGCATTTATGAAAATGATTTGTTTTATGATTTGTGTGATAAAAATGGCATTTTGATCTGGCAGGATTTTATGTTTGCCGGAAGCATGTATCCCGGTGATGATCATTTTATTGAAAACTGCCAAATTGAAGCCACCGAACAAATTCTTCGATTAAGAAACCATCCGAGTATTGCCCTTTGGTGCGGGAACAATGAGGTTGACGAAGCGTGGAATAATTGGGGCTGGCAGCAGCAATTTAATTATACAGCCGAACAACAGGCTGATCTTTGGAACAGTTATGAACGCTTATTTCATGAAACCCTGCCGGATGTGTTGAAAAGATATGACCCAAATCGTTCATACTGGCCATCTTCTCCTAAAACTGGCTGGGGACACATTGAAAGTTTATATGAAGGCGATTCACATTACTGGGGCGTTTGGTGGGGAAGAGAACCTTTTTCTGTTTACAACGAAAAAGTTGGCAGATTTATGAGTGAATATGGCTTTCAGGGATTTCCCGACATTTCGACTTTAGACTCAGTGCTGTTTAACGAAGATAAACATCTTGTTTCGGAGGCACTTCGAACCCATCAAAAACATCCGTTGGGATTTGAAATCATTAACGAATACATGGAGCGGGAATATCTCATTCCTGAGAATTTTGAGGATTATTTGTATGTTAGTCAATTGTTGCAGGCAAAAGGTGTTGGGACCGCCCTGGAAGCACATCGAAGGGCCAAACCCTATTGTATGGGTTCGCTTTACTGGCAGCTTAACGACTGCTGGCCGGTTATTTCATGGTCGAGCCTCGATTACTATGGAAATTGGAAAGCCCTGCATTATGAGGCTAAAAAAGCTTTCGATAATCTGTTGATCTCTTTTGAAGAAAAAAATGGCCTTATTTCGGTTTACGTAATTTCTGATCTGCAGGAAAGATTATATAAATCATTGAAACTTGAGCTCTGTGATTTTAATGGTGAAATTTTATGGAGCGACCAAATTCAGATCGAAATAAAACCCAATTCAAGCGAGAATTTTTATCAAATCACAAAGAAGAAACTCCTTCAGAAATTTGATCCTAATAAAATTGTTTTGAAAGCATCAATAATGAAAAATGATGAAACAGAAATTGACAGACTTTTCTATTTTTCAACCATTAAAAGCCTTGAATTAGCT
>CAYNTB010000311.1:0-3566 GCA_964399905.1 uncultured Bacteroidales bacterium
GCGGTTTTAAATGACTTAATGTCTTCAATAATGTTTATTTCGCCTGATTTAAGATCTTTAATGCCCAATTTATTTTTCGGCATTTCATCTCTTTTCTTCTTTTCTTTTTTTGCAGCCCTTGTTTCGGCAAAAGTTGGTTTGATCAGAAATGCAATAAAATCATTATTGGCTGAAATGCTTGCATCAGATCCTCTGGCAATGGAATCCAGCGCATTGTTTTTGGCATTGTAAAAGTACAACCAGCCATCGCCTTCCTGAGGGTTAATTTCGTAGTTGACCCAATTTCCATTATTAGAAATTTGGGCTCCCTGGATGTTTTTCCACCCATCATAAACGGAGTGATCGAGTGGTTTCTTTTGTGCCGATAATCCAATGCTTATCAGCAGTAAAATGAGTAATAAAAATTTTTTTAAGTTCATGGTGTTTTTAATTGATTATACGAAAGATAAATATACAAAACATAGTTTTTAAACAAGATTTGAATGTCGATAAAATATCGGCATTAATAGACATAAAATGCTGATTGATTGAGACTCATCAAATTCAGATATAAATCTTGGAATCGCTGTGGAAAATTATTTATAAAGAATTTAACAAGAAGCCAACTCTAAAGGTTTTCCTTTTTTATAAGTTTAGAGATTCCACCACCACGTGTTCCGAACCAAATATTATCATCTGAATCAACAGCTATGCAGGTCACATAATTTTCAATTAATCCATCATCCCGGTTGTAATTGGTAAAAGACTCTCCGTTGTATTTAGTAACGCCAAAAAGAGTTCCGAACCAAATATTTCCTTCAAGGTCTTCTGCGATGGCGTGAACTTCATTAAAAATAAGGCCAATATCCTGATTGTATGTTATCCAGAGTTGTCCGTTAAAAACCGATGCCCCGCCCAGTGTTCCGATCCAAAGTCGATCTTGTGAATCGATAAAAATGGTAAAAATGTAATCGTTTAACGAAAGGGAGGATAGGTGGGTTGTCCAGTTTTGTCCGTCAAACCTGGAGAGGCCGAATTCGGTTCCAAACCATTTATGGTTGGATTTGTCAACTGCAATGGCCCTTACTTTATTATTTACAAGTGCGAGTTCACCTTGCTTTTGATAGGTTGTCCAGGTATTGCTGGTAAATTTTGAAACGCCATTTGGGGTGGCAAACCAGGCAGCGAACTGGTTATCAACAGCAACCGCATTTACGTAATTATCTATAAGTCCGTTGTTTTTGGTATAATTTACCCATGAACTTGCCCTTAAATTAGAAACACCCAAGGGCGTAGAAAACCATTTCGTATTTGCTTTATCGATATACACATGCTGAACACGGTGATAGATTAATCCATCATTTACCCGGTAAGATGTCCATGTCTGCCCATCGAATTTAGAAACACCATATTCCGTCCCGATCCATAAGTTCCCGTCATTATCAAAGCTCATACTTAATACCTCATTACTAACCAGGCCATCTTTGGTTGTATAATTAATCCAATTATCTGTTGTAACTTTTGGCAAAGGCATTTTATTACCACATGAAAGGTGTAATAAAATAACAACGAATACCAGAAATTTCAATGTTCTATTTATCATGAGGTCATAATTTATAGTAAAGATAAATATTTTGCAATAAAGACATAATCAAATCTTTAACGAAGATAAACAGAATTGGTTGTAATATTTGTGCAGTTTATCGGTCAAGCATGGATTTAATCTTGGCAGAAAGTATGTCAATCGCCACATGATTTTCACCACCCTGGGGCACGATAATATCTGCATATCTTTTTGTGGGTTCGATGAACTGCAGATGCATTGGTTTAACAAATGTATCGTAATGTTTTAAAACCTGTTTAAAAGACCGGCCCCTTTCTTCAACATCCCGCTTACTGATCCGCATCAATCGGTCATCTGCATCCGCATCTACATAAACCTTAATATTCATTCGGTTTCGCAATGCTTCATCCGTTAAGATTAATATTCCTTCAACGATGATCACTTTACGGGGCCTGACCAGAACTGTTTCTTTTGCACGGGCGCAACTCACATAAGAATATATGGGCATCTGAACTGTTTCCCCTTTTTTAAGCAGATCAATATGTTTTATCAGTAATTCAAATTCTATCGAAGATGGATGATCAAAGTTTATCTCCGCTTTTTCTTCGGCAGATAAGTGGCCATTATCGAAATAATATGCATCCTGAGAAATAATGGATACAGAATTTTTGGGAATTCCCTGAATAATTTTATTTACAACTGTGGTTTTTCCTGATCCAGATCCACCCGCAATTCCTATTATTAACATCTTAGAATTTTAATATCTTATAATTCAATATCTACCATTAACGGACGGGTCGTTTGCCATTTCCCGCGGGTAAAGTCGGGAAATTTAACCGGAGCCCCATTATTTTTGATTGACTGTTCGCTTAATTCTGTTACAACACTCAGGGCAGCCGCATCATAAACATCCATATCAGGTTCTATTCCTTTCAATAATGCATTAATTAACCTATAATCTTCAATAAAATCCATTCCACCATGTCCGGCTCCTTTGCTTGCCGCTTCAAGTTTTTTCCAGACAGGATGTTCATATTTTTCATGATAGGCATCAAAATCTTCCCATCGATGGGCCGGACTGATTCCCTCAAGATAAATTTTTGATTCAGGATATTTTCGTACGATACCTTTGGTTCCCTGAATGGTAATATCGCGGCTGTAGGGTCTGGGAGCATTGGTATCATGGGTTAATACAATGGTTTCTCCATTCATTGTGCGGATGAGGGTGGTTACAACATCCCCCAGTACAAATTCTTCACTGGCCTGTGGACTGTCGGGACCGAATTCATTTATTGCATACAGATGCATGCCCCTCGATTTTGTTGCCATACTTACGAGATAATCAAATTGATTACCCCTGTTAATATTGAGGCACTGGGCCACCGGGCCCAGCCCATGTGTTGGATAGAGGTCGCCATTTCTGATCATAGAATGAGCCCGGCGCCATGCACCTTCGCCTTCCATATCGTTTTTAACAGCTCTGAGATCGTGTAAATATCCGCAACGGGCATGTAGTAATTCACCAAATAATCCCTGTTTAACCATATTTAGAATGGTCATTTCTGCTTTATCATAATTGCAGTTTTCCATCATGATACAATATTTACCGGTAAGCTCCGAAGTTTCGACAAGTTTCCAGCAATCATTGATACTAATGGCAGCCGGAACTTCAGTGGCGGAATGTTTACCGTTGTTCATGGCTTCCAGGCAAACCGGCACATGCCATTCCCAGGGAGTGGCGGTATAAACCAGGTCGATATCATTGCGAGAACATAAGCGTTTAAAATCTTCTTCACCATCGAAATATGCAGCTGGTTTTGATTTGCCGGCTTCTTCGCATAATTTCTGGGCACGGGCAGTTCGGCTTTCCAATAAATCGCAAACTGCCACTATCTCAACACCATCGATCAGTAAAAGATTTCGCAGGTGTGCTGTTCCCATTCCTCCGACTCCGACAAATCCGATCCTCACTTTTGACATTGGTTTTGCAATTGGCAAATCTGGAACCGGGCCCAGAAGCGGT
>CAYNTB010000312.1:0-3548 GCA_964399905.1 uncultured Bacteroidales bacterium
CGCCCTGAAAATACCTGATGGCATCTTTATACTGCTTGAGCTGCAAATAGCAGTATGCCATTTGATAGGAAAGTTCACGTTCGGGTTTTTCTCGCGAATAGCGTTCATAGTCTTCAAAATATTTGATGGCCGTTGCATAATCAGCGGTCTGGTAATAAACACCGGCCAACAACTTGGCCATATCGTCGCGGAGGCCACTATTTGCATTCTGATAGAGCCCGGGGCCTTCACTGATGACTTTATCAAACTCTTTTAGGTAATAATAAATCTGTAGCAGGTAGTACGGTACAATATTGCGGTAGGCGTTATCATTTTTTAGACTTTCAAAAACAGGCAATGCGGTGTTAAAATCTTTATCGAGATAAGCCAGGTGTGCCACATAATATTTTGAAGGAGGGGCATAAATTGATTGTGAGTTTACAACTTCCTTGAATGAGAGCCTTGCTTTCTGGGTGTCATCCAGTTTCAGGTATGAATAACCCATTTTAAAATAATATTCGTCGAGTTCGTTTTTCGATAAATCTTTCCGGTCAACTTTTTGAAAGGATTCCAGGGCATTACGGTAACTTTTTTCGTCGAATTGGTACTTGCCCAGCTGAAAATAAATGCGTTTAATTTTTGAACTGGTCGGGTAGGTATTAATAAAGTTCTTCAGTTTAAACTCGGTGTTCTTATGTTTGAGTTCCAGCGCACAAATCGCGTCGTAATAGCTTGCATCAACAACAATCGACTGATCAGCGTCTGTGGTTTCGTTGATTATTTTTTCAAAAATAGCCTGGGCCGCTCCGTATTTTTCTTTTTGGAACAGATCAAGTGCGGTTCTGAATTGTGAGCCGGGATTCTGATAAGTTGCCGCTTGCTGTGTAAATACGGGTTTTATATTGACCAGAAAAATGAAAATTAATAATAATTTCCAGGTATTGTTCATCTTAATAAAATTTGTTCAGATAAAAGTAATTATTCTGTTTTATTGACTTCTGAATACAAAACTAATTTATTAACACAGAAGTTTTAACAATTAACGGAGAAATTACTGTAATATTTTAGACAATCAATGAATTATAAATGTTACAGCCAAACTTCTAAAATTATTATTTTAGATTTTTAAAGCTGCCAAAATTCGCTTGAATTTTTGGCAGCTTTAAAAAAATTCCCAGCCTGATAAGCGGGATTCTGTATCCCCCGAAGGAGCTTCTATCATTTATCTGGCCATACCATCACTGGCATGATCTATCAGCCTACCCGCTCCGGTTCATGCGTTGCATGATTAAGTGAGCAACTTTATCGCGCCGATGGCGTGACCGGAGTATATTTGGCCTTTCAACCCATAAGGTTTACCCGATTGATAAGTCACCCTACCAACCCGTGAGCTCTTACCTCACGTTTTCACCCTTGTCGCGCCAAAGGCGCGACGGTTATTTTCTGTGGCACTTGCTGTTTCCGCCTGCGGCGGAACCTTCCTGTTAGGAAGTATGGTGCTCGGTGTTGTCCCGACTTTCCTCTCTCCCGCCGAGGCGGGACAGCGATAGAATCGGCTGAAAATCACTGCAAAGTTAACATTATTCGATCAAAAAAATTATTGTTAAGATGTTTTAGTACTTTTGCTTCAAATTATAGGATCATGTGTTTTGGAATGGTACTTCTTGGTTTGATGGGCGGACCGGAAATTATTATTGTGGTATTGGCCGTTGTTGTATTATTTGGCAGTAAGCGCATTCCTGAACTGATGAAAGGCCTCGGGAAAGGAATAAAAGAGGTCAAAAAGTTCAGCAACGATCATGAATTTACGAAGGATATTAAAGAAATTTCTTCGGAAATCAATGAAGTTAACAGTGAAATTAAAGATCTGACATCACCGGTAAAATTTATTAAAAAAAAGAAATAAAGCGAGCCTGGGCTGCTTTGCACTAATCATTAAACTGTTTATTATTGAAAGACTTAAGTGTTGGGAAAGAAGCTCCCCTGATTTTTAAATTTGCCATCCCCATGGTATTGGGAAATGTATTCCAGCAATTGTATAATGTTGTCGACAGTGCGGTTGTTGGGAATTATATTGGCAAGGAAGCTTTGGCTGCCGTTGGTGCCTCGTTCCCGATTATTTTTACTTTAATATCACTGATCATCGGGATCGCCACCGGGTCAACGATTATTATTGCCCAGTTTTTTGGTGCCAAGGATATGAATAAAGTATTACGCGCCATCGATACTCTATACATTTTTATTTTTTTTGCATCTATTTTAGTCAGTGCACTTGGAATCGCTTTTGCCGAACAGATTTTCAGGCTGATTAAACTACCGGAAGAGGTCATTCCCAACGCGGTTACTTATTTACGCATCTACCTGGGCGGGCTGGTATTGTTTTTTGGTTTTAACGCGACGAGCGCTATTTTGCGCGGTCTTGGCGATTCAAAAACACCACTCTATTTCATGATTGTTTCAACGCTGGCCAACATCGCTTTCGACCTGATTTTTGTACTTTGGTTCAAATGGGGAATTTCAGGTGTGGCTCTGGCAACGGTAATTTCTCAGGGTGGAGCATTTGTGACCGCAATCATCTATTTAAACCGGACACATGAGGTGATCAATTTATCATGGCGCAGACTCGTTTTCGATAAGGAAATTTTTAAGCAAAGCTCGAAAATAGGATTCCCAATCGGGTTTCAACAGGTTTTTGTTGCCCTGAGTATGATGGTCATGTATTGGCTTGTAAATCCTTTCGGAACCGATACTGCAGCCGCATATTCGGTGGTCTTCAGAATTGATGCCTTTGCTTCAATGCCGGCCATGATGTTTGCAGCCGCCCTCTCAACTTTCGTAGGTCAGAACCTGGGAGCGAATAAACCCGAACGGGTAAAAAAAGGACTGGTTTCTACCTTATATATGACTTCGGCCATTGCATTAACAGTAGCCATTTTTGCATTTAGTTTTAGTCGGTTTTTAATGCAATTGTTTACTTCCGACGAAAATGTAATTGCGATCGGTGTTGAATATTTGCATGTCGTCAGCTTCTTCTATATCGCTTTTACCACCATGTTCACGATTGGCGGAGTGATGCGGGGCGCAGGTGATACCCTGATCCCGATGTTTATCACATTTGTTTCACTCTGGATCATCAGGATACCGGTATGTTATTATTTATCGAAAGAGATGGGTGCACTCGGAATTTGGTGGGGTATCCCTATTGCCTGGATCAGCGGGATGATACTTTCGTATTTGTATTACCTCACCGGTAGGTGGAAAACCAAATCATTGTTTTATAAGAAACCTGTATGATCAGTTTGTTTTTAACTCATCAAAAAGTTCATATTGATGAATTTCGCGGAAGCTTAAATTAACCCCGCGTCCATGAACATTTACAAATGTATTGGTTTCAAGCACCCGCTGATGCTCATCAAAAACGCGTTCGATGCGGTGGTTTAATTCTCCCTTCCCGTTGGTTTGTTCCTGAAAGATGATGTTTCGGTTTTCGTCGTATTGTAATTTTGTGGTCACTTTGCCATAAGGATCTTCATCCACAAATTCTGTCATTAAGCCGTCCTGATATGATA
>CAYNTB010000313.1:0-3539 GCA_964399905.1 uncultured Bacteroidales bacterium
AGATTTTTTTGAAATGCAAGGTTGGGACACTTATTATCTTGGAGCCAATATGCCAATTGATGGAGTGATACGTTTTTTAAGTGATCATAAACCGGAATGCCTGGCAATTTCGGCCACCATGACTTTCCATGTAAGTGCCGTGGAAGATATGATCAGGCGTATCAGATCTGCCCCTGAAATACCCTCAAACTTAAAAATTTTAGTGGGGGGTTATCCATTCAAAGTGGCTCAGGATCTTTGGAAACAGATAGGCGCAGATGGTTTTGCGCAAAATGCAACCGACGCTATAAAACTCGCCGAAAAACTTATCGCAGCATAATTATTATGGAAGCTGAAATAAAACAATTTTCAATTTATTGTGATACTGAGGGAAAGGTGACCCAAATTATCCAGGACGAATCAAACTACCTGCCAAAAAACCTGATCGGAAATATGATTTTTTCAATAGTGGTCCCGGGTGATCTGGATAAAATCCTTAATTTTTTTATTGAACTTAAAAATAAGAAGACGGCCATCGGCTGGGAAATTAATATTAAAACTAAAGGCGGCGCTGAGACCTTTTCATTTTTTGGTGGCATTTTTGATGATCAGATTGGCATCGCTGCTGCAACAACAAAAAACGGGGCTCAGATACTTTTTACCGAAATAACGCGAATTAACAACGAACAGGCAAACATGATCAGGTCGCTGACAAAGGAGAACGAAATACTCAGTTCCTATCGTGAAGATGCTCCGGTTGCTTATTATGAAGAATTGAGTCGATTAAACAACGAACTCGTAAATATGCAACGCGAGTTGTCAAAAAAGAATCGAGAACTAGACGAACTAAATAAATTAAAAAATCAATTTCTTGGGATTGCTGCCCATGATTTGAGAAATCCTTTGGGGATTATTATGGGTTATAGCGAATACCTGCTCGAAGAAAACAAAGAAGATTTTCCGGAAGATCAAATTGTCATCCTTAATTCCATCCTGAAATCCAGTGAATTTATGCTTCGGCTCATTAACGACCTTTTGGATGTATCAGCTATCGAATCCGGAAATTTGACATTGAATCTCATTAAGGCTGATTTAGTGAAAGTTATACAAAACAGCGTCGAACTAAATAATGTTATTTCCCATAAAAAAAACATTCAAATTATCTTTAATCCAATGGGTCAAATTCCAGAGATTTCGTTCGACAAGGAAAAAATTGAACAGGTATTGAATAACCTGATCAGCAATGCGGTAAAATTCTCCAAACCAGAATCGGAAGTCATTGTTGAAGTCGTTAAAGATCAGGATGAAGTAAAGGTTTCGGTAAAAGACCAGGGCCAGGGTATTCCGGAATCTGAATTGGGAAAGCTATTTAAACCCTTTGTAAAAACAAGTGTTAAAAGTACCGCAGGTGAAAAATCAACAGGGCTCGGTCTATCAATTGTTCAAAAATTGATACTCGGCCACAAAGGCAAAATTTGGGTTAAGAGTGAAGTAAATGCAGGAACCACTTTCTATTTTTCCCTGCCATTATAAATAATTTAATTCGTAATTTAGTTACGGAATATTACAATGCACGTATAATTCAAAATTGAACAAGGAGAATTAAACTTATGAATCGTGACTTTAAACTTCTGGTTGTAGATGATACGCCGGAATTACTTGATATTGCCATAAAAACACTCAAAAAAGCAGATTATCAGGTATTTTCGGCTGTTGACGGAGCTGATTGCCTGAATGCAATTCGCCGGGTAAAACCAGACATTATTTTACTGGATGTGATGTTGCCCGACATAAACGGACAGGAACTTGCAAAAACAATTAAGAGCGACCCTCAATATCATTCTATTTTTATTATTTTACTCTCATCATTAAAAACAAGCAGTGAGCATATTTCAGAAGGATTGGAGGAAGGAGCAGATGGTTATATTGTCAGGCCGGTAAGTAATCGGGAATTGCTAGCACGAATAAATGCCGCCTGCCGGCTTATCAATGCAGAGCGAAAAACAAATTCGATGTTGTCAAAATTTCAGTCACTTTTCTCATCAATGCAGGAAGGAGTTTACCTGCATGAGATGGTTTATAATGAACATGGTGAAGCAATTAATTATCGAATAACAGAAGCAAATCCGGCATCAGAAAAACATCTTGCAATAAAGCCAGAGATGGCTGTCGGGAAGCTTGCAACTGAACTTTATGGAACAGAAAAGGCCCCACTGCTCGAAACTTATGCAAAAGTTTCTGAAACAGGAAATGCATTTACATTTGAACAATATTTTGAGCCCCTTAAGAAACACTTTCATATTTCAGTTTTCAGCCCCGAAAAAGGAAAGTTTGCCACTATTTTTTCAGACGTTTCTGAAAGAAAGCAGGCAGATGCAGAATTAAGACTCAAAAACAAAGAATTAGAAAAAGTAAATACAGAAAAAGACAAATTTTTCTCCATTATTGCTCATGATCTGAAAAGTCCGTTTAATTCTATCCTCGGATTCAGTGAACTTTTAATTGAACAGGTTCATAAAAATGACTGTACAGAAGTTGGTAAGTATGCCAAAATTATACTTCAGTCGTCACATCGTGCAATGGATTTGTTAATGAATTTATTTGAATGGACCCAATCTCAAACTGGGAGGTTGGAATTCAAGCCTGAAAATTTTTCCCTGAATGCGCTGCTCGATGAAATAACATTCATTTTCAATGAGATTGCTGAAAAAAAATCAATCATGATTGAACTGGAAATGCCCTCAGAAATGAATATTTATGCTGACGAGAGAATGATGGGTACGATATTCAGAAACCTGGTTTCAAATGCCATTAAATTTACAATGCCGAATGGTGTTGTAAAAATACATGCACAACAACGGAAAGATAAATTATTGCTTTCAGTAAGTGATACAGGTGTTGGAATTCCAAAAAAGGTTATTTCCAAATTATTTCAGATCGACAATGAATATTCAACCATCGGAACCGATCAAGAAAAAGGAACAGGTTTAGGCCTTGTGTTATGCAGAGAATTTATTGAAAAACATAATGGCAAAATTTGGGTCGAAAGTGAAGAAGGTAAAGGCTCTACATTCTACCTCAGTATTCCTGCTTTGGGTCATTAAAAAAGGCAGAGCTCAATTTTAAGAAGCCTGCCTTATATAATCTTACTTTTAACAATATGTTCACCATTTTTTGTTACTTTTAACGATACTTTCAATCATTCATAACATGAAAAAACATCCTTTCTTTATCATTTTTTTTGTACTATTTATTTTAAATTCATGCAATTACACAACAATGAATAAAACTTCAAAATCAGATACTTTTATTCTGGAAGAAGCCACAATTGCCGATATTCATCAGGCTTATAAAGATGGAAGCCTGACGGCTGAAAAACTGGTTAATCTTTATATTGACAGGATTCAAACCTACGATCAACCTACAGGTTTAAATTCAATTATTCTGATCAACCCCAGGGCTATTGAAATTGCAAAAGAACTTGATCGTAAATTTAAGGAAAAAGGCAAACTCAGGCCCTTACACGGGATTCCGATGATTGTTAAGGATAATTACAACAC
>CAYNTB010000314.1:0-2874 GCA_964399905.1 uncultured Bacteroidales bacterium
ATATATTTCATCGATATGGGAACTGAAAAAATTTCGGAACCTGTTCAACTACTTTTTAAAAGCTTTAATAGGGAGCCGGATTTTAAATTTTCTACAGATAAAAAAATGGCCAGTCTCGACCGGTCAAAACTTAGTTTTCCTTTGTGTATCAGAAAATGGAAAGAAGGAGATTATTTTTATCCTTTGGGAAGTAATTTTAAAAAGAAATTAAGTGATTATTTTATCGACCAAAAGTTTTCTTTATTCGAAAAGGAGGATTGTTGGTTGCTGTGTTCCGGTGACGAGGTGGTTTGGATTATTGCGCATCAGATGGATAACCGCTTTAAAATCACCAATCAAACAACTGAAATTCTTCAAATAGAACACATTGCCAGATTTTAAAATCTAATTTTTTAATTGTTCCATTGATCATAAAAAAAAGGCCCACAAAATAACGGATGTAACCTTAAGTTGTGAGCCAGGGTGATTCTATGAAATACGAACACTATTTTGTTTCCTTGTCGATGAGATTAATTAATGCTTTGGCATCTTCTTCACGATATCCCTGTTTCTGGTAAATAATTTTACCATTTTTATCCAGGAGGACATTTCGCGGAATATATTGTGTGAAGAATTTACTGTAAATCTTTTTTTCTGGATCCGGTCCGATCGGAAATGAAAATTGTTTTTTCTCATTAAACGTAACGATTTCATCCATTGAATGATCTCTGCCTAAGGCAATAAGCATAAAATTACGGTCCTTGTATGGTTCCCAAATTTCTTTTTCAATCAGCGGCAATTCTTTCATACAAGGCGCACACCATGTTGCAAAAAATACCAGGAGAACGGTTTTACCTTTTAATTCTGAAATTTGATATGATTTCCCATCTATGGTAGTAAATGAAAAATCGGGAACATCCTGCCCAACTTTTGTAACATCAAAAGATTCAAAATCAGGTAACGCTTTTTCCTGTGTAAAAGAACTGAAAGATAAGCCTGTTAAGATCACGAGTATAAATAATTTTTTAAGCATAGGTTTAAGAATTAAGGAGTGAAATTTTTATCAGTCTGTCGATTTAAGAATTTATATTCAATAAACAGGCAAAATCGAAAAGAGGACTAGTGAAGCTTAAAATTCTTTTTTTTTATTAATTCTTTTCTTTGATAAAAATTAATAAATGAATTCGAGATAAAATAAAGTCATTCCAAATTTGCAGCCAGTATAATAATAAATCTAATTATCTATATTTGTAACCTTATATCGAAAAATGAACGCCAAAGTTCTCATTAAAATAAGCCAGGGTGATAAACATGCTTTTAAGCAGGTTTTTAATTTGTATTATGGTAGCTTGTGTTTATTTATTCGAAAATATATCATTTCGGTTGAACATGCCGAAGATATTGCACAGGAAGTTTTTATAAAAATTTGGGAAAAGAAACTACATTTCCCTAACGAAATTGCCTTTAAATCATACCTTTACAGGACGGCTAAAAATATGGCACTGAATGCCATAGCGCATGAAGATGTCAAAAAACGATATCAGGAAAATAAATTGGCGGATAAAGAATCGGATGATTTTTTTTATGAGAATTATATCGAACAGGAAACCCATCGGTTGATTTTGCAAACCATCGACAACTTACCTTCGCGGGCAAAAGAAGTATTGAACCTAAATTTATGTGGGTTTAAAAATCAGGAAATTGCAAAAAAACTAAATATTTCAATCAATACGGTTAAGAATCATAAAGCTTCCGCCTATAAATTTTTGAAAGAAAACTTAAAGGATGTATTCCCATTATTGGCACTTTTCCTGGCCGGGCTTAAGTAGTTTCCTTAATCAATCAGGCGTGATTTTAAAAATTATTTAAAATAAACTAGTCCCATTTTAATTTATAACTGTTTAATAAGTATCTAATAAGAAAATGGAAAAAGAAAAGTACTTGCGTATTCCCGATATCATCTTAAAAGAGCTTAAGCGGGAAACCAACTTAGAAGAGAAGGAAATTCTTCAGAGCTGGCTATCAGAGTCATCTAATAATAAATTATTATTTGAGAAAATCAGGCAACAAGAAAATTTTGCAAATATAATCAATGATCATCAGTCAATAAACAAAGAGTTGGCTTGGGAGAAAATTAGTGAAAAAATAAAGGAAGCACCAAAACCAATAAGACTGGTTATTTTTTCTGCACTTAAATATGCGGCAATTCTGGCCATTCCTTTATTAATAGGGGCCTATTTGTTATTTCTGAGAACACCAGATCCAGACTTGCATGTTTCATTTAATACCCTTGAAGAGCAAATTGAGAAATTGGAAGAATCATCATTAATAATGGCAAATGGGGAAATAGTGAACCTTTCAGCGGAAATACAAGCGGATTCTATTGTTGAGATTGATGGGACTCAAATAACAAAAGAGAAGTCAGAAATTTTATACACTAACAATAATCCAAAAGTGCCACAAGAAATTAAGTTTAATACCTTAATTACTCCCAAAAGCAAGGTTTTTAATGTTACACTGTCGGATGGAACCAAAGTATGGCTAAATGCTTCTTCGGCTATAAAATATCCAACACAATTTACGGCAGATGTAAGAAAAGTGTACTTAACCGGCGAAGCTTTTTTTGAGGTTAATAAGGATGAAAACAGACCATTTATCGTATCGACCAGCGAAATGGATGTGGAGGTATTCGGTACTTCTTTCAATGTAATGGCATACCCTGATGATAATTCAGTTGAAACCACACTGGTTGAAGGATCGGTAATGGTAAAAGCCGCAAAATTTAATATCGTGCTTGAACCCGGAAATCAGGCAAAATTCAATAAATCATCAAAAAACCTCGAAGAACATAAGGTGAATACCGAATTATATACCTCCTGGAAATCTGGGAAATAT
>CAYNTB010000314.1:2952-3530 GCA_964399905.1 uncultured Bacteroidales bacterium
AAATGTAATGACAAAATTATCGAGATGGTATGATGTTGAAATATCCTTTTCAAGGAATAACAACAAAAATTTACATTTTTCAGGAACTTTATATAAATATAATGATATCAAACAAACCTTACACATTATTGAGTTAGCAACAAATGTAAAATTTGAATTGAATAACAATACAGTTTTGGTTAGTAAAAATTAAGCAATTAAAAACGGAGGGTGCTGTAACATCCTCCGTTTGCTTAAGCCTAACTGCATATTCTTAAAACCGATACGAAAACGAAGTTAAACCTAATGAAACAAAGTTATGAAAAAATTACTTTCGAATTTCTCACCTCATGTGAGGAAAAATTTCTTTCTAATTATGAAACTAAAAATTTTCTTCATCCTACTCACAGCTTTTCAGATTTCAGCAAATGCGTATTCGCAAGAGCCCTTGTTAAACTTGAGCCTTAAAAATACCAGTATTGAAAATGTGTTGAAAGAAATTCAAAGTTAATGTGACTATGAATTTTTCTATGCGCACGAAGAAATCGACTCTGAGAGACTGGTCAGTGTTTATCTTGAGAATGCAACAATTGATGAGG
>CAYNTB010000315.1:0-3529 GCA_964399905.1 uncultured Bacteroidales bacterium
GATGAAGTAATTACAGTCGGCAAAACCCTCACCCTCGACAATGAGAATAATCAATGGGATGTAATACAAAATATACTTGAAGATCAAAATTCATTTACCATTGATTTAGTGGGACAAACTGATGTTGATGATGTGCAATTTACCATTGAAATAACCATAAAATCAAGAATTACCGCCAACCCACTCTAACTTTAAAAGGGTGTCTTATCTACTTAATCATAACGCGCTGATATAGAAACCTCTGCGCATCTATTTTGTTTTTATACAGATTTTTGGATTATCTTATTAAAAAAACTTTAATCATTTTTTAATAAAAAGCGGGACATTTTAAATCTTTTGGCATAAAGAGATGTAAGATTGTTCATTCAGTTTTACTTCATAGGCAAATCTAAAAAGGCATTCAAGGGGAGAATGCCTTTTTTTTGAATCAAATCCAGTGCCCCTATCAATGCTTAATTTTGTAACTTTGGTTAAACCAATCAATCATTTAAGTTTATGAAAACATTATCCGGAAACATTGTTGATATCGTAAACCAGCGAATTTTTCAAGGTGAAATTACCATTGACGGTAACAAAATTACACAAGTCACGGAAAAAGAAGTAGCAGAAAATCGTTTCATCTTACCCGGATTAATTGATGCTCACATCCATATTGAAAGTTCCATGCTCACTCCTTCGGAGTTTGCCCGGATCGCTGTTGTACACGGAACTGTAGCAACGGTTTCCGATCCCCATGAAATTGCAAATGTTTTGGGGATTGAAGGGGTTAAATACATGATAAAGAACGGACAAAAAGTGCCGTTTAAATTTTATTTTGGGGCACCCAGTTGTGTTCCGGCTACAAACTTTGAATCTTCTGGTGCAAACCTGGGTGTTCGGGAAATCGATGAATTACTAAGTATGCCGGAAATTAAATATTTGTCGGAAATGATGAACTTCCCCGGTGTTTTATTTCAGGACGAAACAGTGATTTCAAAAATAAACCTGGCAAAAAAACATCATAAACCCATTGATGGGCACGCTCCGGGTTTAAGCGGTGAAGATGTTCAAAAATATATTGCTGCCGGCATTTCAACCGATCATGAGTGCTTTACGATTGAAGAAGCACTTACAAAAATCAAATACGGGATGAAAATACTGATCAGGGAAGGAAGTGCAGCCAAAAATTTTGACACCCTTATTCCATTGCTTTCCAATCATGCTGATCAGATCATGTTTTGCTCGGATGATAAACACCCAAATGACTTACTAAATGGCCACATGAACCAGCTTGTAAAACGTGCAATTGCACTGGGTTATGATCCACTTCTTGTTTTAAGAAGTTGTATTTACAATCCGGTGAAACATTATCATTTAGATGTTGGATTATTACAAAAAAATGATGCTGCGGATTTCATCATTGTTGACAACTTAATCGACTTTAATATACATCAAACTTATATAGACGGAAAGCTTGTTGCCGAAAACGGAAATTCCTTCATAAAGTCGGTTCCTGATGAAATGCCCAATCATTTTATAGCCGAACCTCTCACTGCCTCAGCTATTGAGATCAAGGCGCAAAAAGGGAAGATAAAAATTATTGAAGCCATGGAGGGCCAGCTGATCACTCATAAAATTGAGGCCGATCCACATATTGTTTCGGACAAAGTGATCAGTGATACTTCCCGTGATATTCTGAAACTGGTTGTAATGAACCGTTATAATAAAAGTAAACCTGCCCTTGCTTTTATCAGGGGGTTTGGATTTAAAAGCGGGGCCATCGCATCAACCGTTGCACATGATAGTCACAATATTATTGCGGTAGGTGTGGATGATCAGGAAATCGTTGAAGCCATCAACTTATTAATTGAGAACAAAGGCGGGATTTCCCTGGTTAATAAAGCCGATAAAAAAGTATTGCCACTTCCGGTGGCCGGCATCTTATCAAATGGGGATGCATACACGGTGGCCAAAGATTATGATCTGCTTGAAGAAAAGGCAAAATTACTGGGTTCTGGATTTCAGGCACCTTATATGACCCTTTCGTTTATGGCACTTTTGGTGATTCCAGCCTTAAAGCTGAGTGATAAAGGCCTTTTTGATGGAAATAAATTTGAATTTACACCTCTTTTTGATGCTTAGATCTAAAAAAATAACAATTTTTATGATATATATACATATTTACTTGGTATTAATATATTTTATTTCATAATTTTGCATAAAATTTAAACTTATGGGAAACTTAGTAATAGATATCAACAAACTTGAAATGGCTGCCAGTAAACTACGTGCAATAGCTCACCCCATGAGAATTGCCATCTTAGATTTACTTAACGAAAGCCCTAAATTAAGCGTAACAGAGATTTACGAAAAATTGAAAATTGAGCAAGCATCAGCTTCTCATCATCTGAATATTTTAAAAAACAAGGGTGTTTTAATGTCGAAAAGAGACGGGAAAAAGATTTATTATTCCTTGAAAAGCGTTAGCCTGACAGAAATTATTGAATGCATCAATCGGTGTAACGAAGAATAATATTATTTTAGATCCCACTCTTCTTCCATCAGCCAGTTAGCCCTGACTTCAATTTCTGTTTTAAAGATCAGAATTTTTTCGGATTGTCGATGCATGATGTAGTTACCGGTATCCCAATATCCATTCTTGTTTTCATCAAGAATCGCTTTTAAACTATATTTTGCAGGGTTCAGGTATTCGAATTTAAGTGTGGCGTCTTTATTTATGATGTGTTGGGAGACAATGCTCTGATCTTCATTCAGCAGCTGTAGTATCCATTGCTGGGTGGTGTCATTAACGGTAATATTCAATTGAATGGTACCATATTCTTCTTTCTCACGGGTTTTAAATTCATACACTATACTATCATTAAACCTTCCTTTCATATCTACCATTGCTGAATCCGGAACGATAAGCTTATAATCTACCTTTTCTTCCAGTATTTTATCAACATAAAGAATTCTTTTTGCCGAATCTTTGAATTTGAACTTCGGACAAATGCCCATAGTGTCTGCTTCGAACCATTTAATTCCGGAATCCGAAAAATGAACGAGTGGATATTCGCTTTCAATCCGTAATTTTCTGTTTAATTCAATGACCCCCATTTTAAGATTCGGTGTCGTAAGCAACGGTTCGCGTTTGGTGGTATCTATTTGAATATTTGGGTTGACCTTATTTATAACAAAACTAAGGGTATCAATCACCCTGGAGTCTGCCATGAATTCTAACATTAACGAATCCTGAACTCCTTTCCTGACCCAACACAAAATAGTATCATTTGTGGCATTTGATTCAAGGACGTTCCAAGCTGAATCCGGCCTAAAATTAAGCGGGGTCAGTTTAAAATCCTTTGCAGGAAATTTTAGATTGATGGTAATGAGTGAACCCTTTGAAACCCCTGAATTAACAATTTGTTGTGTTGAATCAATGACCTGAATCATTGATAACTCAATGGGTTTATAACCCTACGTATCTAATCCGGTCAGAATACTAACAAACTCTGGTTTTGCCGCGACTTTCTTTTCGTTAGGATTATTT
>CAYNTB010000316.1:0-3525 GCA_964399905.1 uncultured Bacteroidales bacterium
ACTTCGATTAAGGCTTTTGAATTTCGTTCAATAATCAGTTTTTTTAGTAGTGAAATTTTCCGATAGGTATTTTCAATAAATTTCTGCCCGCCAAATCCTGGGTTTACAGACATGAGCAGCACCACGTCCAGCTCACTTATAATATCTTCGAGTACATTCACCCCCGTATGCGGATTAAGAACAACCCCTGCTTTCATATCAAGTGATTTAATGGATTGTATGGAGCGATGAAGGTGGACGCAAGCCTCGTAGTGTACGGTTAGTATATCCGCTCCGGCCTCTTTAAAATCTTTGAAATATCGATCCGGATCAATAATCATCAAATGAACATCAAGCGGCTTTTGAGCATGTTTTTTAATATGTTTTATAATAGGCTGCCCAAACGAAATATTGGGTACAAAAACACCATCCATTACATCAATATGAAACCAATCGGCCTGGCTATTGTTAATTAAATCAATATCGGATTTTAAATTGGCAAAGTTGGCCGATAATAATGAGGGGGCTACTAAATGTTTCATGAATGCTTGTTTTGTAAGTCAAAAGTATAAAAAAAAACGTCCGTATGACCGGACGTTTTCGTATTAACCTAAGTATGTTTTAAGTATTTTGCTTCGCGAAGTGTGCTTTAATCGCCTGATTGCCTTTTCTTTAATTTGCCTCACACGTTCCCGTGTCAGATCAAATTTCTCACCAATTTCTTCCAAAGTCATGGGATGGCCGCCATTTAAGCCAAAATATAATTTTACCACATCAGCTTCACGGGGGGTGAGTGTAGAGACTGCCCTGTCAATTTCTTTTCTTAATGAATCATAAAGTAGTTCGGTTTCAGGAGTCGGGCCTTCGTCGTTTCGAAGAACATCGTACATATTATTGTCTTCATCCTGAACCAGGGGTGCATCCATCGAAATATGACGCCCGGAATTTTTTACAGACTCTTTAACTTCAGTTTCAGAACATTCAAGTAAATCTGCGATTTCATCATGATTGGGTTCACGTTCAAATTTTTGCTCCAGTTTGGCGTAAGCCTTATTGATTTTATTGATGGCTCCAATTTTATTTAAGGGTAAGCGAACAATCCTTGATTGTTCGGCCAATGCCTGTAAAATTGATTGACGGATCCACCATACCGCATAGGAGATGAATTTAAATCCCCGGGTTTCATCAAAACGTTGAGCAGCTTTAATTAATCCAAGATTTCCTTCATTAATTAAATCGGGTAAACTTAAACCCTGGTTTTGGTATTGTTTAGAAACAGATACAACAAAACGTAGATTTGCCTTCGTCAGTTTTTCAAGTGCCAGCCGGTCGCCCTGTTTAATTCTTTGAGCAAGGGCCACCTCTTCATCAGCGGTAATCAGTTCTACTTTTCCAATCTCTTGCAGGTATTTGTCCAATGAAGCTGTTTCGCGATTGGTAACCTGCTTCGTAATTTTTAGTTGTCGCATTTTTTCGAGAAATATTTATTTATTCGTGCGTTGTATTTTACGACACTTCTGTTTTAATGTTACAAAAATATTACTTCTTTTCAGGTTTGGGCAACAACACTTTCCTTGAAAGTTTGAGTTTTCCGGTTTTACTGTCGATTCCGATTAGTTTTACCTCTATCTTATCTCCAACTTTTAAAACTGTTTCAACCTTTTCAAGTCTGGTCCAGTCAACCTCTGAAATATGCAAGAGGCCATCTTTTCCTGGTAATATTTCTACAAATGCACCAAAAGGCACAATGTTTTTCACAACTCCCTGGTAAACTTCTCCGACTTCAGGTACTGCAACAATCTGTCTGATTCTGTTTTTGGCTGCTTCTATATCTTCTTTATTGCTCGAAACAATATCAATTACACCCATGTTATCAATTTCTTCAATTACAATGGTTGTATTTGTGGTTTCCTGAAGTTCCTGAATAATTTTTCCACCGGGTCCGATAACTGCTCCAATAAATTCTTTTGGAATAATGATTTTTTCGATCCTGGGAACATGGGGTTTGTAATCTTCGCGGGGCTGGATAATGGTTTTTTCCATTTCTCCAAGAATGTGCAATCTTCCCTGACGGGCCTGCTCAAGTGCTTCTTCCAAAACCTGATAAGATAAACCATCAACTTTGATGTCCATTTGACAAGCGGTTATACCATCTTTGGTTCCGGTTACTTTAAAGTCCATGTCGCCCAAATGATCCTCATCACCCAGGATGTCTGATAAAATTGCATATTTTTTTGTTTTTGCGTCTGAAATTAAACCCATCGCAATTCCAGAAACAGGTTTGCTGATCTTAACACCAGCATCCATCAGGGCCAGGGTTCCACCGCAAACAGAAGCCATTGATGAAGAACCATTCGACTCAAGGATGTCAGAAACGATCCTGATGGTATAAGGATTTTCAACGCCATTGGGGATTACCTGCTTCAATGCGCGCATGGCAAGATTTCCATGTCCGATTTCTCTTCGGCTGGTTCCCCGGTTGGGACGTGCTTCTCCTGTAGAAAAAGAAGGGAAATTATAGTGGAGCAGGAAGTTGCTCTTACCTTCAACAATAGCACCATCAATGGTTTGTTCATCCATTTTAGATCCGAGGGTAACTGTTACCAGCGATTGTGTTTCTCCCCTGGTGAAAATTGCTGAACCATGAGCTGAAGGTAAATAATCTACTTCTGACCAAATGGGACGAATTTCGTTCAATTTTCTGCCATCAATCCGTACTTTATTTTCCAAAACGTAGTTACGAACTGCTTCTTTTTCGATATCATGAAAATACCGACCGATCATGCTTGATTTTGCCGTGGCATCCTCTTCGCTTAAAGAATCAATAAATTCTTGTTTGACTGTTGCGAACATTTCAGATCGTTTGTGCTTGTCAGCAGTTTCACTACCAGCAATTTCGTATAGTTTTTTGTAGGTAAAGTTTCTGATCTGATCTTTTAATGAATCTTCATTTTCTTCGTGGCAATATTCCCTTTTGGTTTTGGCTTTTTCAACCTGTGAAGCTAAGTCTAATTGAGCCTGGCATTGTATTTTTATTGCTTCATGAGCAACTTTAATGGCCTCGAGCATTGCGGCTTCTGAAACTTCTTTCATTTCGCCTTCAACCATCATGATATTATCAATAGTGGCGGCAACAATTAAATCGAGTTCTGCCAGTTCAAGTTCCTTAAATGATGGATTTATCACCATTTTCCCATTAATTTGAGCAACCCTGACTTCTGAAATTGGGCCATTGAAGGGAATATCAGAGACAGCAAGGGCAGACGATGCAGCCAGTGCAGCAAGTGCATCTGGTGGGGTGTCTGTATTTCCTGAGATTAAAGTGATTTGCACCTGTGTCTCGGCATGGAAATCATCCGGGAAAAGTGGTCTTAATGCCCTGTCAACCAAACGTGAGATGAGTATCTCATATTCTGAAGGACGGGCTTCACGCTTAAAAAAGCCTCCGGGAAATTTACCGGCTGCTGCGTATTTTTCTTTGTATTCTACTGAAAGAGGCATGAAATCAACATCTTCTTTGGCCTCTTTGTTAGCTACTACTGTTGC
>CAYNTB010000317.1:0-3524 GCA_964399905.1 uncultured Bacteroidales bacterium
GGCGATTCCTTTCATATGGCAAATACCTCTTCTGATCGGGGATATAAGTTCAAGAGAAAATACAATGGTATCGCCGGGAACAACTTTGTTCCGGTATTTCACATTATCGATTTTCATGAAATATGTGGTATAATTTTCTGGGTCTTCTACCTGGCCCAATGCCAGTATTCCACCTGTTTGTGCCATTGCTTCTATTTGAATCACGCCCGGCAAAACGGGTTCTCCCGGAAAATGGCCTACGAAAAATGTTTCGTTCATGGTAACATTTTTTACCCCAATTACCCTTGACTCATCCATGTCCATTATTTTATCGACAAACAGAAAAGGGGGACGATGTGGAAGAATTTTCTGGATTTGAACAACATCGTATACAGGTTTTTTTGTTAAGTCAAATGGAGGTTTTGTATTCATTTTTGAAAGCAAATTTATTTGTTCCTTAATTAGTTTTGCAAACTGGACATTTGAATGATGACCTGGCCTTTTGGCAATTATTTTGCCCTTAATCGGTTTGCCGAGCAAGCTTAAATCGCCAATCACATCCAGAAGTTTGTGGCGGGCAGGTTCATTCTCGAAATGCAGGTCCAGATTGTTTAAGATCCCTTCCGGTTTTACTTTTGCTTTCGGTTTTTTGGATAACTCGGCCAATCGGTCCAGCTCTTCCTGGGATACTCTGCGATTTACAAATACAATGGCATTACTCAGGTCACCTCCTTTAATGAGATTATTATTCAATAGAAATTCAAGTTCGTGTAAAAATACGAACGTTCTGCAGGGTGAAAAATTATCACGAAATTCAGAAATGTTTTTTAACTGTGCGTACTGTTTCCCTAATACCTGTGTTTCATAATCTATTTCAACTTCAATATTGTAGTGATTATCTGGTAAGGCGACCATTTCAATTTTGTTATCGCCATTTTTATATGTTATTTCTGAGGGAATTTCAAGGTACTCACGATCAGCATTTTGTTCAACAATACCTGCTTCGGTGAGTGCTTCGATAAAATACCTGGAACTTCCGTCCATGATCGGGATTTCATCTTTATCAATTTTAATCAAAATATTATCGATTCCCAATCCTGTTAAAGCGGCCAATACGTGTTCAATTGTGTAAATCCGGGCACCGTTTTCTTCGATGGTTGTTCCTCTTGAGGTATCAACTACGTGATCGATATCGGCATGGATAACAGGTGCTCCTTCTAGATCTGTTCTGCTAAATTTAAACCCAAAATTTTCAGGAGCAGGCGTAAATGTGAGATTTGCATACAAGCCCGTATGTAAACCGGTTCCTGAGACTGTAACAGCCTTTTTTATAGTTCTTTGTTTTTCCGGCATATAGCTATTTAAGTGTCAAAATAGAAATCAATGGCAAAAGTAACAAATTTTACAAATTTGCAAGTGATGAATCGCTTTTTTAGCTATAAATCAGGCACCCCCTGATTTCTTCTCCAATTCATTCAGGCGTTCTACTATTTTCGGGAGATTCCGGAAATGTACATAGGATTTACGATAGGTGCTGATATCAAAGGCCGGTGATCCCTGAATGATGGCTCCTTCCTGTTTGATACTTCCTCCAATTCCTGATTGGGCCGCAATTTTAACTCCGTCGGCGATCATAATATGACCTATAATTCCGACTTGCCCGCCGATCATACAGTTTTTTCCGATCTTGGTGGAGCCTGAGATTCCGGTTTGGGCAGCAATAACAGTATTTTCACCAATTTCTACATTATGTGCAATTTGGATCAGGTTATCTAATTTTACCCCTTTTCTGATAATGGTACTTCCCAAAGTTGCACGATCGATGGTGGTATTGGAACCTATTTCTACATTGTCTTCGATAATAACATTCCCGATTTGGGCAACTTTGTTATAATGGTTGTCGGATTGGGGCGCAAAACCAAACCCATCACTTCCGATTACAGCACCAGCGTGCACCGTGCAATTTTTCCCGATCCAATTGTCGGAATAAATTTTTACACCTGCATAGATGCAGCTATTATCGCCAATACTTACGTTGTCGCCAATATAGCTGTGTGGGTATATTTTTACATTATTGCCAATTTTGGAATTATCACCGATACAAACAAAATCACCAATGTAACAATCGGTACCGTATTTAGCCGTTTTCGAAATAGAAATATTGCTTGATATCCCTGTTTTGTTTTGTTTAATCTGATTATAGGTTTCCAATAATTTTGCAAAAGCTGTATAGGCATCCTCAACTCTGATCAAAGTTGCGTTTATCGCTTTTTCTGCTTTAAAATCTTTGCTCACAATAACAATGGATGCCTTTGTTTGGTATATATAATGTGTATATTTCGGATTGGCCAGAAAGCTTAATGAACCCGGTTCACCCTCTTCAATTTTTGAGAGATTATCTACAATCACATCCGGATTTCCTTCAATTTGGCCCTCAATTAAATTTGCAATTTGTTTGGCAGTAAATTCCATGCGCTGTTCGTTAGTTTTTTTTACAAAAATACGCTTTCGTTTCAATCAACTCTAATATTTTTTGGATAAGATAGGAAATACTTGGTAACAGGCTTTGACAGCATCGAAATATTTAACTGGTCCGACGCAGTGGCAATATCCTTTATTTCTCCATTTTTGAACAGAATATTAATTTCTCCACCTTTGGGATTATAGGCTGAATTGCTTGTGCTGTCGTTAATGAATAAGTAATTTACTTCATCATCGTTTAAGCCGTATTCGCTTTGCACCTTTTCCCTGATTTTTTGAATGCGGAGTGGATCAAATTCATCGTTTTGCAATCTTAGCCTGAAAAGTTTTCGGTTTACAATTCCATTGCTTAGGAATGATAAAATTTGATCGGGATGCATTGTCCATTCTTTTATGGATGCCATAATATCGAAATCATCGAGCGCAGAAAAAGCCTGAAGCACGGATGCATTATTGCGAAAATCCTCAATACTGTAATTGTTTGATAAAAATTTTGCAAATGCGGAGGTGGCAAAAAGGCTGAAACCGTTTTCTGAAAGGAATTTTGCGCGTTTTAATGTTTTTATCAGCATGTGTTCAGCTGCCAATACCGTTTTGTGTAAATATACCTGCCAATACATCAAACGCCTGGCAATGATGAATTTTTCAATTGAATAGATTCCCTTGGCTTCAACAACAAGTTCATCATCAACAACTTGTAACATTTTAATGATGTAATCTGCATTGATACTCCCTTCGGCTGTACCGGTAAAAAAACTATCGCGTTTCAGGTAATCAAGTCGATCCATATCCAACTGGCTGGAAACCAATTGGTGAAGAAATTTTTTTGGATATGTATTTTTAAAAATACTGATTCCGGTACTGAGTTTTCCATCAAATAATTCATTGAGTTTATCCATGTAAAAGGCAGAAATATCTTCATGCTTAATCTGGTTAACAATTGAGTTTTCAAGCGTATGCGAATAGGGCCCATGGCCGATATCATGCAAGAGAATGGCGATTTGTACCCCCAACTCTTCTTCCTTGCTAATTTGATGTCCTTTATCTTTTAAAACTGAAATTGC
>CAYNTB010000318.1:0-3517 GCA_964399905.1 uncultured Bacteroidales bacterium
GTTTTACGAACCAATTGCTCGGCATCCTGTATGGCTTTATAAGTCGAATTGCTTTTTGGCGATGTTGCCAAATAAACTGTTACCTGCGAAAGTATTATTCGTCCTTCTGGCCATCCAATTTTATTGATGGCATCGAAACAGGTATTGGCCAATAACAAAGCATTTGGGTTTGCATTCCCAATATCTTCAGAGGCCAGGATTACCAAACGTCGGGCAATAAATTTGGGGTCCTCACCGGCTTCAACCATTCGGGCCAGCCAGTAAACTGCTGCATTTGGATCGCTTCCGCGAACAGATTTTATGAAGGCAGAAATAATATCATAATGCATCTCGCCCTGTTTGTCGTACATGGCCAGATTTTCCTGAATAATATTCAGAACCATTTTGTTATTAACAGAAATCTGTTTCTTATTTTCGGTGTTAACAATCAAGTCGATTGCATTGTAAAGTTTGCGTGCATCTCCGCCAGAGATTCTGTAAAGTGCCGCGTCTTCAGTAATTTCAATATGAATATCTTTTTGATTTTTAAAATACTGAATGGCTCTTTTTACCAGATTGTCCAGATGAGTTTTTTCCAATGGTTTCAAAATATAAACCTGGCAGCGCGACAGCAGTGGTGAAATAACTTCAAAAGAAGGGTTCTCTGTAGTTGCACCAATCAGCGTAACAATTCCTTTTTCAACGGCCCCCAATAATGAATCCTGCTGAGATTTGCTAAATCGATGGATTTCATCAATAAATAAAATCGATTGGCTGCCCGATTTAGCTATTTCAATAACATTTCTTACATCTTTAACACCAGAGCTTATGGCACTTAGGGTGTGAAAAGGGCGATTCAGGCTATGCGAAATAATATGGGCAAGTGTGGTTTTTCCAACACCGGGTGGACCCCACAAAATCATTGAAGGGATGCTGTTGTTTTCAATAGCCTGTCGCAAAATAGCTTGGCGCCCGATAAGGTGTTCCTGTCCGATATAGTCATCAAGGGTTTCAGGGCGTAATTGTTCAGCTAAGGGCGTTGCGAGATTCATTCTTGGTTTTCTTAAATTTAACCACCAAATTACAAAATACAAATAACAATGAAATTATAAATTTCAAGTTTAGAATATTAAAATTAATGATACTGAACTTATGGATATTGAATGTTATTTGGAAATTAGAACCGGAAATTTGATTTTAAATAATAGCTTTGTTTGATAGAATGT
Source organism: uncultured Bacteroidales bacterium (assembly GCA_964399905.1). Lineage (GTDB taxonomy): Bacteria > Bacteroidota > Bacteroidia > Bacteroidales. Next base: position 1,206 of record CAYNTB010000318.1, read on the forward strand.
TAAAATCACTGTTATGAAGTTATTGATGATATACTGTTCGGAATTTGCTTATACTCCAACAATCAAAACATTAGAAACTGCTGATGACCTTTCTGAGACAAAAACTTTCACCAATGTTATCGTTGGCTTTATACAAGCAGAGGAACAGGATGAAGCAGATATAGCAGGTTCTGAGAAGAAATTGGTGAAGAATTTAAAATGGGCCGCAAAGAAAAATGAAACCAAAAAAGTATTACTCCATTCTTTTGCTCACTTATCAGATAGTAAAGCCAGCCCTGAGTTTACAAAAGAACTGTTCGATAAAACGGAAGCACGTATGAAAAATGCAGACTATGAATGTGACCAAACTGCTTTTGGCTACTTTATGGATTTGAATGTGGAGGCACCAGGTTATTCTCAAGCCAGGATTTTTAAAAGCTTTTAAGTAAATGATTATTTTTGAATGATGATTTATTAATGTCAAAATTTTAAATCAACAATAGACCATCAACATTCATTGTTAGTTTTTAATCTGCTTTTTTTTTGAAGGCAGCATAAATATAAATGGGATTGCACCAAAAGCAATATAGGCCGAAACATTCATGCTGAAATTAATATCAACCCAGTCACTCATCATTCCGAAAAATAACAGGGTGAGCGAGCCGAAACTAAAATTTAGAAACATATAAATGCTGTTCACAAAAGAAGGATGTGAGGAGTCGATTTCTTGTATGTATGCTAATAATACCGGGCTGGATGCAAATTGAAACAGTCCGACCAGAAACAGGACCGTAAAAACCATGACTCCGTTTGAGTGCAGAAAAACAAGCATCAATATCGGACTTAGAATTCCTGAAATAATCAATATTTTTTTTCTCCCGAGCCTGTCTGATAAAACGCCTCCAAACAAAGTTCCAAGAATTCCTGCACCTTCATACACAACAAGTGACATCACGCTGATCCAATATTCCTGGTTTTTAAAATCACCGAAATAAGTAGGTAAAAATGCGGTGAGCCCCGATTTCATGAATTGTCGAAAAAAGATAAGCCCTGACATGATTAAGAATAACGGCAATACTTTTCGGAAGGTTATCCAAACACGGGCTTCTTTATTTCCTTTTGCATGTTTATGGGTATCTACATTTTTAAGTTTGATATAAATAATGACACTGGCTAAAATCCCAAAAGGCATCAACTTGAAGCTTCCTTCAAGGCCCCATATTGAGACAGCACCAAGAATAATCAGAGGTCCAACAGTGCGGGCAATTTCGCCTCCAATCATATAAAAACTCATCCCTTTCCCAACTTTGTTTCCGGAAATTTCTTTCACCAAAACAGGACTTGGTGCATGAAAAAACACTGCACTAAACCCGGCTACAAAAAGTAAAATACAGAGCATTACGTAATTGGGAGCAATCCCTAATAAACTCATCGAAATTGCAGTAATGAGCGGACTTAAAATTACAAACATCCTCACTGGGTAGTTGTCGGCAATTATTCCTACAAGCGGATTGAGGATGTTAGGCACCCTCTGTACAATTGAAAGAATACTGGCCAGTGTGTAGCTTAAACCAAACTTTTCAATTAATAATGGGAGTATCGGTGCTAAAAATGAAGAGTAGATATCATGCACTAAATGTGCAAACGAGATTGAAACTACCTTACTTGTTTGGAATTTTTTCGAACTGAAAGTTGTATTTATTGAATTCAAAATATATCGCTGATTATTTAGCAAAGTTAAAATTAATCACACTAAAATTTTAGAAAGAGCTATAAATTGTATGTGTTATCGCAACCGATACTGAACGATTATGAAATTTTACAATTTCAAAAACAAATCAAGTTAATTACCGGCAAGGGTAAATTATTTCATTATGATGGGTTTGGAAAAAAAATTTAACATATAAATTCTTGGTAAATATGTAATTAAGACATATTTTTGAGTGTAATTGAAAAATTAAATTTGTATGTGGAATACTCCGTGCTGTAATTGTTCTGTTATGAAAAATTCAATTTTCTCCAAAATTGATAAGGCAGACATGACAGAATTGGAGACAAAGAAAATTACCACCTTGTATGTGAAGGGCCAAAAAATATTTCATCTGGGGCAGGTACCGATTGGGGTTTATTGTCTTGCAAATGGGATTATTAAGCTTTCAAAATTAGGCGAAAATGGCAAGGAGCAAATTGTTCGCTTTGCGAAAAGTGGCGAATTACTGGGGATGCGGGCACTTTTGGCCGGAAGGAAATACAGTACAACTTCTACCGCCATTGAAGATTCACTGGTATGCTTCATCAGTAAACGGACTTTTTTTAGACTTTGCCTGAAGTAT
>CAYNTB010000319.1:0-301 GCA_964399905.1 uncultured Bacteroidales bacterium
TTGCTCTTGAGCAAGAAATGAAGGCAAAAGCGCAGGACGCACGCGCAAATGTTATTCAGGCCGAGGCTGAAGTTCCAACAGCTATGGCAGAAGCATTCAGGGAAGGAAATATGGGAATCATGGATTATTATAAGTTTAAAAATATTGAATCAGACACCCGTATGCGTGATTCGATTTCAGATTCTTCCGGATCGAAAAAAGGAAAAGGAAGCTCGGATATCGACAAAAAATAAACGTAAAAAATAATGATTAAAAAAACGTTTATGGCCCCTCATAAACGTTTTTTTATGCATAAAGTTAT
>CAYNTB010000319.1:311-3510 GCA_964399905.1 uncultured Bacteroidales bacterium
AGGTTGAAGGCGGTGTGGAACATCGCCAGCATCACCGCCGGCGTCGCCGGCTGCTCGAACCAGTTGCGCAGCGCGCCGAGCAGGCTGATCAGCAGCGGCAGCAGGGCGATCGCCACCGCGCCGGTCACCAGGTTGAAGATCACGAAACGTTTATGGCCCCTCATAAACGTTTTTTTATGCATAAAGTTATTATATTCACACCATGGTATTAAGCGAGGATAGAAGGTCTGTTGTAAATGATAAGTACCTTGAATTAATTGAGGCTTGTAACAAATTCGCAACTGAAAGTGAATTGCGGAAAATTGCAAAAGCTTATGAACTGGCTTACAAAGCAGAAGTTCAGCCTGATGATGGAAATAAAGGGCTCGATTTACTTCACGCCCTGGAAATTTCCCTGATTGAAGTGAATGAGATGGGACTCGGTTCCATCGCGGTAATTAGTACCCTGCTCCATAATATTTTTGAGAAAAAAGAAATTGCCCAGTCAACGGTTCAGAAAAAATTTGATAAAAATATCGCCGGGATTTTAGTTGGATTTAGCCGCATTTCAAGTCTGCAAACCCATAAAATTTCGATCCAGTCCGAGAATTTCCGCAAACTGTTTCTTAGCCTGATTGATGATATCAGGGTGATCCTGATCAAGATTTCTCATCGTTTGTATGATATGAGAAATTTTGAAAATTTGACAAAAGAAAAGCAAATCACCTATATGGACGAAGTTGTCCATTTATATATCCCGATCGCCCACCGGCTTGGGCTCTATAAAATCAAATCGGATTTTGAAGAATTAACGATGCGCTATTCGCATCCTGACATTTATCAATCACTGGTCGAAAAAATTCAGGCCAGTAAAACAAAACAAAAATCTTTTTTAAAAGACTTTATCAATCCCATCGAGCGTGAAATAACAGTGCAGGGATTTGATTGTGAGTATAAGAGCCGTCCAAAGTCAGTGTTTTCGATTTGGAACAAAATGAAAAAACAGAATGTTGAATTCGAAGAAGTTTATGATATTTTTGCGGTTCGTATCATTACAAAAAGCAGTCAGAAAAAAGAGAAAGAAGACTGCTGGCGGATTTACTCGATTGTAACAGATATCTATTCTCCAAATCCAAAGAGGTTACGTGACTGGATAACCACACCCAAGGCGAGCGGATACGAATCGCTGCATACAACGGTAAAGGGCCCGAATGGTAAATGGGTGGAAGTTCAAATCCGTTCGCAGCGTATGGACGAGAATGCAGAGAAAGGCCTTGCGGCACATTGGCGCTACAAGGGCTTCGGCTCCAAAAAAGATTCGGAAAGTTGGCTGAACCAGGTTAGGGATATCCTTGAAAATCCGAATCAGATAGACTTCGACGATTCTTTTATGGACCGTAAGAAACGTGAAAATGATATGATTTTCATTTTTACGCCTGTCGGTGATCTGAAACAATTGCCGATTGGATCAACGGTGCTTGATTTTGCTTATGAGGTTCATACTGAAGTTGGATCAAAATGCAACGGTGCCAAGGTGAATGGTAAAGTTGTGCCTATCAGGCATGTGCTGAATAATGGTGACGAAGTTGAGATACTTACCAATAAAAACCAGAAACCAAAAATGGATTGGTTGAATTTTGTTGTCACGAATAAAGCCAAAGGAAGGATCAAGCGTGCTTTACTCGAAGAAAAGTATCAGGAAGCAGAAGCCGGCAACGAAACCATCCGCAGGAAATTTAAAAGCTGGAAAATTCCATATAATGATGAAACCATCGACCGGGTGATTAAATTTTATAAATTTAAAACTTCGGTTGATTTCTATTATTCAGTGGCCACGGAGAAAATAGATCTCTTAAAAGTAAGGAGCTTTTTAGAAAATAAGGAAGTAGAAAATCAGAAAGAACTTCCTGATCAACCGCTAAGCCCTGCAAAAGAAGTAAAGGGGGATAAAAGTGATTTCCTGAGGATCAGCGATAAGCTGAAGAATGTGAACTATACCCTGGCCAAGTGCTGCAATCCGATTCCGGGAGATGCAGTTTTCGGATTTGTAAGGGTCGGCAAGGGAATTACCATTCACCGGCTTAACTGCCCGAATGCCGCAAATATGCTTGCCAGATACGATTACAGGGTTATTGATGTGAAATGGCAGGATTCAGGTGAAACGCTTGCTTATTCCACAACCATCAAGGTGACCGGAAAAGACTCCATTGGCATCGTTGGAGAACTCACTGAAGTAATCTCAAAAGATTTTAAAGTAAATATGCAGTCGTTTAATATCGACACCAAAGAAGGAATGTTTGAAGCCAAAATTAAGGTCCAGGTTAAAAATCATGAACATCTCGATGAACTTATTCATAAACTTCTTAAAGTAAAAGGAATCAGTAAGGTGAACAGGCTTAATAAGTAATTCTTGTTATTACGAATTACGAGTTACGAATTACGAATTACGAATTACGAGTTACGAGTTACGAATTACGAATTAGCACGGAAAATAACCCCAATTCGTAATTGACACATTTTAAGCTGTATTTGCATTAATTAAATCCGGTAGTTTCATCAAAGGATCATTCGTAATTCGTAATTAAAAAATTCGTAATTGATTCTATTCGTAATTGTCTTCATTCGTAATTCGTAATTGGTTTGATTAACCTGAAGCCGCTTCCATGAATATTCAGAATTTCAATGTCGGGATCATCCTTCAGGTACTTTCTTAATTTTGTGATAAAAACATCCATGCTCCGGGTGGTAAAATAATTACTGTCGCCCCAGATTAACTTCAGGGCTTTGTCTCTTGAGAGAACCTCTTCGTTCGGATTACATAAAAGTTTCAGTAATTCTGCTTCCTTGGGTGAAAGCTTTTGCCTGGCTAGTTCTGATTGGATAAATCGTTGTTTGTAATTCGCTATCTATTTTTGAAAGTGACTTAATATAATTAAAGGTGTATTTGCCTATTTTGTATTCGGCAGGCTGTTCCGTGAGTTCATTTTGTCCGTTCTTGTTTCTTTTAAGGATGGCATTGATTTTACACAACAAAACCTCCGAATCGAAGGGTTTGGTGATATAATCATCGGCACCAATCTCAAAACCTGCCAAAACATCTGCTTTTAGCGTTTTTGCAGTTAAAAAGATCAGCGGAATGTGCTGGCTGACCCTTCGTATTGATTTGGCAATCTCGAAACCGTCAACATTTGGAAGCATGACATCCAATATGCACAAATTA
>CAYNTB010000320.1:0-2326 GCA_964399905.1 uncultured Bacteroidales bacterium
GTTTAGGTTACCACTGGCTCCATTATCTTCTGATGAAAATTTAAAATCCATAAAAAATGAGCTCAATAAGCTTGCACTCATTCATTCAGATGTAATGAGTTCATAAATTAAAAAAGGTATTCGCATGAGGGTATGTAAATTTGGAGGTACATCTGTTGGTTCAGCGGAAAGAATGCGTCAGGTGGCAGAAATTATCCAGGAAAATGAAACGGCCATTGTTGTATTATCTGCCATGGCAGGAACCACCAATACACTGGTAAATATTGTTCAATTGATTAAAGAAAATAAGACCGGTGCTGCCGGTTTGCTAATCAATCAATTAAAATTGAAGTATTTAAATGAGTCAAATCAATTATTTAGCGATTTTGGGAAATCTCATTTATTGGATGATCATATTGAGGGTTTTTTTAAACATATATTGGAGATAAGCGAAAGAAATTATAAACTGGATCTGGAAAAAGAGGTACTTGCCCAGGGTGAATTGATTACGACACATATTTTTTCTGCTTATTTAAATTGCCTTGGTTTAGCTGCTGAAAATATTTCCGCATTAAAATTTATGAGGACAGACATAAATAATGAGCCCGATCATTATTATATAAATGAGCGATTGGCAGAAATGATACATGAACATCCGGAGACCAGGTTTTATATTACACAAGGATATATTTGTAAAAATGCCGAAGGAAAAATTGACAACCTGGGCAGGGGCGGTAGCGATTATTCAGCGACGATTATTGCCGCTGCAATAAATGCTGACCTGGTACAAATATGGACAGATATTGATGGTATGCATAACAACGATCCCAGGTATGTAAATTCGACGCAATCAATTGAAAAACTTTCGTACACTGAAGCGGAAGAATTGGCATACTTTGGGGCCAAAATTTTGCATCCCACCTGTATTTCGCCGGCCAGGGTAAAAAATGTTCCAATCCTGATAAAGAACACCCTGAATCCTAAACTCACCGGAACCCTCATCACAAACGAACATAAGGATGTTGGCATTAAAGCAGTTGCTGCCAAAGATGGCATCATAGCCATAAAAATAAAATCAGGTAGGATGATGATGGCCTATGGTTTTTTAAGAAAGGTTTTTGAAATTTTTGAGGCGTATAAAACACCAATTGATATGGTTACAACTTCTGAAGTTACAGTTTCGATGACCATAGATAATGACCTCTATTTGAATGAGATTGTTAAAAGACTGGAACAATTGGGCGAGGTGACTGTTAGCCGGAATCAGTCGATTATCTGCATTGTTGGAAATTTTCACGACGAAAGCCGCGGGCTGATAGGGCAGGTCGGGATGGCCCTGGCTGACATCCCCATCAGGATGCTTTCATTTGGTTCGAACAATAGCAATATCACGCTCCTAGTTAATACCGATCAAAAAGCGGAAGCATTAAATTATTTAAGTCTATCATTATTTAAAACCCCTGTTTATGTTTAGCAGTGAATTAATCGAACAATTTCGTAACACCCCGACCCCTTTTTATTATTATGATTTGAACTTGCTTGAACAAACAGTCATAAAATTAAAAGAACTGGTCAAAGAAAATAATTTTCAAATCCATTACGCACTGAAAGCCAATGTAAACGAACCCATTCTTGAAATGATCAGGTCGCATGGTTTCGGAGCAGATTGTGTGAGTGGAAACGAAATATTACAAGCCATTCGAATGGGATTTGAACCATCGAAGATTGTTTTTGCAGGGGTGGGCAAATCGGACGAAGAGATCGAACTTGCCCTGGATCACAATATTGGAATATTTAATTGCGAATCTTTACAGGAAGTGATTGTCATTAATGAAATGGCATCAGCGAAAGCTAAAATTGCCCGGATTGCCATACGGATCAATCCAAATGTTGAAGCCAAAACACATCATTACATCACCACCGGCATGCAAACCAATAAATTCGGTTTCAGCCAGGAAGAGTTGGAACAGTTATTAGAAAAAATAAACGAGCTGGAATCGATAAAAATAACAGGCCTGCATTTTCATATCGGATCACAAATTACCAATATGGATGTATTTCAAAACTTGTGCTTAAGGGTAAATGAATTTCAGGATTGGTTCGAAGCCAAAGGATTATACCTGGGCCATATAAATTTAGGGGGTGGCCTTGGGATTGATTATGTAAATCCGGAGGAAAATTCAATTCCTGAATTTGAAAAACTGTTAAACATCATACAGGATCATCTAAAAATCAGGCCCAAACAGAAAATTCACCTGGAGCCGGGCAGATCGATTGTGGCACAATGTGGAAGCCTGATCAGCAAAGTATTCTATGTAAAACACGGCAGCAGTAAAAAGGATGCGGT
>CAYNTB010000320.1:2450-3505 GCA_964399905.1 uncultured Bacteroidales bacterium
GATCAGGTCTGCCGAGATTACCAATCAGCTGCTTGCTTTTGCCCGAAACCAGCCGGGGCGATTTGCTGGCACTTCGCTCGGCAGGGGCTTATGGAGAAGTGATGTCGTCCTATTATAATTTGAGGAAAAAGGTAAAATCATATTACTCCACCGATTTTCGGCAATCAGAAATACAATCGATGAATCTCCAGAACCTGGATACGACTTTGGAAATGAATGTAACAACCTAATTAGCGAAATAATGAAAATTGCAATTATAGGCTATGGTAGAATGGGCCATGAAATAGAACGTATACTTTTGAATAGAAATCATCGGATCTCATTCGTTATCGATGCGCAAAACCAGGACGATTTGTTGAAAATGAATAAGATGAACACAGATGTGGCCATTGAGTTTTCGATGCCGACGGTGGCATATCGGAATATCCTGCAATGTTTTGAGGCAAATATACCCGTGGTTAGCGGCACCACCGGATGGGCGGAGAAACTAAATGAATTAAAACAAATCAGTATTGCGCAAAAAAAAGGATTCTTATATGCATCAAATTTCAGTGTAGGCGTAAATGTTTTGTTTACCTTAAATGAAATTCTCGCCCGCTTGATGAATGCATTTCCTGACTACCAGGTTCAGATTAAAGAAACGCACCACACCAGGAAATTGGATAGTCCGAGTGGAACAGCCATTTCACTTGCCAGGTACATTGGGTATTCAGTCATTTAGGGTAGGTGAAGTTCCTGGTATACACGAAATAATATATGAATCTTCTTTTGACAATATCGAACTCAGGCATTCTGCAAAAAACAGGCAGGGCTTTGCGCTGGGCGCGGTTCTTGCTGCCGAATTCATGCAAAATAAAACCTCATTTTATGAGATGAAGGATGTGCTTAAACTCGAATAAATTACCCGATTACTTCGAGTTTTTTAAACTCTTCCCTTACCGGAACAAAAACATCAAGTACAAAACACTCCGTATGCGCCTCAATTTTATGCGGAACATTTGATGGAATATGGGCAGCCATCCCATGTTCCAGAAGCCTCGTTTCGTCGCCGATGG
>CAYNTB010000321.1:0-3499 GCA_964399905.1 uncultured Bacteroidales bacterium
TTAGTTAAGTAAGCTGAGGATGAATTATTTCATGTTTTTAACGGATTGAAAAAGTATGGAGAGTTGTGAAGTAATCAGACTTAATGAAATCTATTAGGGACAATCTGTGAAGAAGTTAGAATTGATCATAAAAAAAGTCCGGCATTGACCGGACTTTTCGTTGAAGAAAATATACTTTATTTTATTCGAGTTTACCAACCACTGATTCAACAGCTTCAAGGATTTCGCAGGATTCAACCAGTTTTTTCATGGCATTGTGATCGTCAAACAAGGGTCGGTCAACATCCAGAAAATCAACATATTTACGAATGACCTCTTTGGCTTTCGTTACTCCTTTCCCAAATTTGTATTCGCGGAAATCCAATGCTTGTGCAGCCGCCATAAATTCGATGCCTAAAATACCATAAGCATTGTCGAGAATTTGTATATTCTTTAAAGCGGTGTTCATCCCCATCGAAACAAAATCTTCCTGGTCAGCAGCAGCAGGAATTGATTGAATAAATGCAGGAGCCGATAAAATTCGTTGTTCCACTATTTGCATATCAGCAGTGTATTGGCTCAACATCAGGCCCGAAAACATGCCAGCACCTTTTGTCAAAAATGCAGGTAACCCGACACTAAGCGCGGGATTATTCAAACGGTTCATTCTTCTTTCCGACATCACTGAGACCATGGTTATACATGCACCAGCCATATCCATCGGGATGGCAACCGGAGTGCCTTGGAAATTGGCACCCGAAAGCTGTAAATTTTCATCCGGGAAGAAAATTGGATTATCACCCACACCATTTAATTCGATCTCTACCTGAGAACGTGCATAAACAAGTGCATCATGTGCTCCACCGATTACCTGAGGCGTTGAGCGCATCGAATATGCATCCTGTACTTTACATTTAATTTTTTGTTCTTTTAAGTCACCACCTTCAACCAGCTTGTTAATTGCATTGGCACTTCTGATGGCTCCTTTAAAACCGCGCACTTCGTGAAGTTTCGAAGTATAAGGTTTCATATTGGCTTTTAATGCTTCAAGCGACATGGCTGCTGCAATCTCAGCCTGTTTCAACCATCGGTTCGCATCGTATAAAAAGATGGCACTCATGGCAGTTAATACATTGGATCCATTAATGGTTGCCAGTCCGTCGCGGGCTTGTAAACCCGGAATTTCAATGCCAGCTTTTTGAAGGGCATCTTTCCCACTTAATAATTCACCTTTATAAAAAGCTTTACCTTCACCCATCATGAGCAGGGCAATTTGAGACATGGGGGCCAAATCGCCTGAGGCACCTACGGAACCTTTTTTACAAACATAGGGTGTGACCCCTTTGTTCAACATATCGACCAGGGTTTGTGTTATGGCAAGCCTGACTCCCGAATTTCCATGTGCATGAACATTGATCCGGCCCAGCATGGCCCCGCGCACATGTTCCAGGGGCATGGCCTCTCCAATGCCAGCTGCATGATTATATATCAAGTATTTTTGAAAGTCTTTTACCAGGTCGTCATTCAGAACCACCTCTGAAAATTCACCAATTCCGGTATTTACACCATACATAATTTCTCCGGCCTTGATTTTATTTTCGAGCATCGCCCGGCATTTGTTAATTCGCTCTATCGCTTTTGGATCCAGGGATACTTTCTTTCCATGTCGTGCTACTGCAACAACATCTTCGATGGTCAAACCAGATCCGGTAATGATATAAGTCATGGTATTATGTTTTAGGTTAATATATAAAATGTGTTAATGTGCTGATGTATTAAAGTACTAATGTATTTATGTGTTAAAGTGTTAAAGTGCTAATGTGTTTATTTGATTGTATGTTGAATTTTTTTTCGCTTTTTATAATTAAACTTGATCATTTTGCCCAGCTAAACATCTTCCCGCAATGCATCAGGTATATTTAACGGAACAGTTTGTAAAAATTGAATGCTGGTATTAATCGCATCGCTCATAATTTGGTCATTCTCAATAAAACCAACAAGTTTTCGGTATGCTGCTACAAACTCTTCTATAAAGGGGGATGATTTTTTGGGTCTCCTGAATTCCAGTGCTTGTGCAGCATTGAATAATTCAATCGCCAGAATACGTTCCAGGTTTTCAACCACACGATAGGCTTTGGTTGCAGCATTTGCGCCCATACTTACATGGTCTTCCTGTCCTTGTGATGATTCTATTGAATCGACAGACGAAGGTGTACATAGTTGTTTGTTTTGATTAACAATGGATGCCGCGGTATATTGTGGAATCATAAAACCTGAATTGAGCCCTGGTTTTGCTACTAAAAATGCCGGAAGATTCCTTTTTCCTGAAAGAAGTTGATAAGTTCTTCGTTCTGAAATATTTCCCCATTCTGCAAGGGCAATTGCTAAATTATCGAGTGCAAGTGCAAGAGGTTGACCGTGAAAATTACCACCCGAAATGATTAAATCTTCATCCGGGAATATGGTTGGATTATCTGTAACGGCATTAATTTCACACGAAAAAACATATGCAACATAGTTTACCGAATCTTTTGATGCCCCATGAACCTGCGGAATGCATCTAAATGAATATGGATCCTGTACATGAGTTTTCGTCTGATTCATTAATTCGCTTCCTTCAAGCAACATCCTGATCCGTTCGGCAGTTTTGATTTGTCCTTTATGGAAGCGAATTTGATGAACGAGATCATTGAAAGGTTCAATCCGGCCATCAAAAGCTTCTAAAGATATGGCACTAATAATATCAGCCAATTGGGAAAGCCTGAATGATTTCAATAAGCTTTTAACCCCGTATGCACTCATAAATTGTGTCCCGTTTAATAAGGCCAATCCTTCTTTTGAACGCAATGAAATAGGTTCCCAGTTCAGTTCCTGATATACCTGTTGTGTGCTTTTCTTATTGCCCTTAAAATAAACTTCACCCAATCCAAGCAATGGCAGCGACAGATGGGCCAGAGGTGCCAAATCGCCTGATGCACCCAGGGATCCAAGTTGAAAAACAACAGGGATGATATCGTGATTGAAAAAATCGACCAATCGTTGAACGGTGCTTAATTGTACCCCCGAATGGCCGTATGAAAGAGATTGAATTTTAAGCAGGATCATCAATTTAACAATCTCTGGTGGGACCTCATCCCCAATGCCGCATGCATGTGATTTTACCAAATTACTTTGCAGTGTTCCAAGCTCCTCGCGGGAAATGCGATGATCGCATAATGAACCAAAGCCTGTATTGATCCCGTAAATAGGCTCTTCCTGCGATGCCATTTTCTCATCCAGGTATTGCCGGCATTTTAATATCAGTCTCTTCGATTCATCAGAAAGTTCAATTTTATAATTGTCCTTAAAAATGTGATAAATGGATTTAAAAGTCAGTTTCTGAGGACTTATATAATGTATTTTCATACTTTTCAATTAATTAATAATAAACAGGTTTGTTGAGTTATAAACCGGAAATTGTAAATATTCAAAAAGATTGGAGGCAGGGATAATCAATCAGGCTTTGGATTATTATCCGGAA
>CAYNTB010000322.1:0-3499 GCA_964399905.1 uncultured Bacteroidales bacterium
GTGAAAGAAACCGTTGATTATGAGCAAAAATTATGGGATCATCTTCATATCATTTCCAATTTCGAACTGGATGTCGACGGATCATTTCCTGCACCCGACCGCAAAGCTTTAGAAACCAAACCCGATAAGGTACCTTATCAGGAAAACAATATAAAATTCAGGCATTATGGCAAAAATCTCGAGAAAATAATTGAAACTGCCATCCAATATGAAGAAGGCGAGGAAAAAGATGCCTTTATTCAAACCATCGCCAATCACCTGAAAAAATCTTATTTAAACTGGAACCGCGATTCGGTAAACGATGAACTCATTCTTCAACATCTTGAATTATTATCGCAAGGGAAATTAAAATTACCTGACAATGCAAAATTGATCCATACAGGCGATGTTGTTCCACGAACCCCTTCAAAAAAGAAAAAATTTACCAGCCGCCGTACCAAAGAAAATTATTCAAACGGAAGCAGTTACAAACCCCGGCACCGTAATCATTCAAATTAAATAATCCGAAAATTTTGAGCTCATTTGAAATCATCGGAGGCCAGAAATTAAAAGGCGAAATCATTCCGCAAGGAGCAAAAAATGAGGCATTACAGGTCATCTGTTCATGCCTGCTCACCTCTGAAAAAGTAAGTATTCATAATGTTCCTGATATCAGGGACGTAAACAAACTGATTGAATTACTAGCTTACCTCGGCGTTGAAATAAGTCGTCCGGAACAAGGCTCTTATACTTTTCAGGCACGTAATATCGATCTTGAATTATTAAAAACCGAAGAATACAAAACCAAAGCGTCAAGTCTGCGAGGCTCCATTATGATACTGGGTCCTTTGGTTGCACGATTTGGTAAGGCCTACATTCCCCAACCCGGTGGTGATAAAATTGGCCGTCGAAGGCTCGACACTCATTTTTTCGGGCTACAGGAACTGGGTGCCAAATTTTCATATGAGCCCAAAGCAAATTTTTACAGGATCGAAGCCAAACGTTTGAAGGGTAAATATATGCTGCTGGATGAAGCATCGGTTACCGGAACCGCAAATATTCTGATGGCTTCCAACCTTGCCAAAGGGAAAACGACTATTTTCAATGCAGCCTGCGAGCCTTATGTTCTTCAACTAAGCAAGATGCTGGTAAGCATGGGAGCCAACATCAAAGGAATAGGATCTAATCTGCTTGAAATAAAAGGGGTCGAAAAATTAGGGGGATGCCAACATACCCTCATGGCTGACATGATTGAAGTTGGCAGTTTTATCGGCATGGCTGCCATGACCCAATCATCTCTAACCATTAAATCTGTTGATTATAATGCCCTGGGGCTGATCCCGGAAATGTTTAAACGAATGGGAATCAGGGTTGAGAAGAGAGGCAATGATATTTATATCCCTGAACATAAACATTATGAAATCGATACCTTCATCGATGGTTCGATCATGACCATTTCGGATGCACCCTGGCCCGGTTTTACACCCGATCTGATCAGTATTATGCTTGTGATTGCCACACAGGCGAAAGGCAGTGTACTGATCCATCAAAAAATGTTTGAGAGCAGATTATTTTTCGTAGATAAACTCATCGATATGGGTGCCCAGATCATTTTATGCGATCCTCACCGTGCAACCGTAATCGGATTAAACCGTCAGTATAACCTAAGAGGAATTAACATGACCTCACCCGATATTCGCGCCGGAGTTGCATTATTAATTGCCGCGCTATCTGCCGAAGGCAAAAGTATTATTCATAATATTGAACAAATAGACCGCGGTTACCAGAACATTGAAGTACGTCTGCAGCAACTGGGTGCCAAAATCAAGCGAATTCCATAAACAAAAATCAGGCTTGACACTATTTCAGATGGCACAAAAAGGAAAATCAAAATTATGACAAATTGTCCTGATAACGTAATTGGCAAATAATTTGCTATTCTCTAGTCCAATCAGTTTATTCAATTTTCAATTCAATTTAATTTAATGATGGTAAAAAATTCAGATAATCATAAAGAAGAGGTGAAACAGGAACCAGATGATATAAAACAGGAAACTGGAGCAAAAGAAGTGGATCCTACGGATGAAAATAAAGAGGCCGCTAATGATCAGCATGAAGATGACCATAAAGATGCTTCGACAGAAAAGGCTAAAAAGAAAAAGAATCGAAAAGCCCGAAAAGAGGAAGAAGAGATTAAGGAATTAAAGTTAAAGATTGCTGAATTAAATGATAAGCATTTAAGATTATTTTCAGAATTTGATAATTTCCGCAAACGAACCATCAGGGAACGTATTGAATTAACAACAACTGCTTCGGAGGAAGTCATAAAAGATTTGTTGCCGGTTCTTGATGATTTTGACCGTGCCATTAAAGCTTTCGACGAAACCGATAAAATTGAAAGTTTAAAGGAAGGGATCAACCTGATTCACAACAAATTTAAATCTACCCTATCAGCCAAAGGCCTGAAACCCATGAAAGCAATCGGTGAAACTTTTGATACCGATTTTCATGAAGCTGTCACAGAAATTCCTGCACCCGATAAAAAATTGAAGGGAAAAAATGTGGATGAAATTGAAAAAGGATATTTGTTGGGAGACAAAGTGATCAGATATGCGAAAGTAGTCGTAGGTAGCTGATTTTAATTATTTTTGCACCATTGGTAATTTAATTCTGAATGTCGAAAAGAGATTATTACGAAATATTAGAAGTATCAAAAGATGCTACGGAAGCTGAAATTAAAAAAGCTTACCGGCAAAAAGCCATTAAATATCACCCGGATAAAAACCCCGACAATAAAGAGGCTGAAGAGAAATTTAAGGAGGCAGCAGAAGCTTACGAGGTACTGAGTAATCCAGAGAAAAAAAGCAGGTACGATCGTTATGGTCATGCAGGTGTTGGAGGTGCTGCTGGAGGTGGTGGCTTTGGCGGTGGTATGAGCATGGACGATATTTTCAGCAATTTTGGGGATATTTTCGGCAGTGCATTTGGAGGCGGATTTGGTGGATTTAGTGGCGGCACCCGTCGCCGAAGGGTGAACAGGGGTTCTAACCTTCGGGTTAAAGTAAAACTAACACTTGAAGAAATTGCCGATGGCGTTGAAAAAACAATAAAAGTCAACAAATATGTTGAATGTTCAAGCTGTCATGGTTCAGGAGCTGAGGGCGGTGCCTCCCATTCAACTTGTCCATCCTGCGGAGGATCCGGACAGGTAACCCGAATTACCAACACATTCCTGGGTCAAATGCAAACTTCTTCGACCTGCCCGCATTGCGGAGGTGAAGGCCAGGTTATCAAAAACAAGTGCCATACCTGTGCCGGCAACGGAATTGTGAGAGACGATGAAGTGATAAAAATCCAGATACCGGCAGGCGTGACTGAAGGAATGCAATTATCGATGGGCGGAAAAGGAAACGCAGGTGCACGAAACGGTGTTCCCGGCGACCTGATCATTCTGATAGAGGAGATTCCACATCAGGAATTGATCAGATCATTACGAATAGCGAACACATGAAGGCATCGA
>CAYNTB010000323.1:0-3492 GCA_964399905.1 uncultured Bacteroidales bacterium
ATAAAGATCATTATGCCTTTTATTTTATGCAGGATAGTATTGGTGATTATTTTGATGAAAATGGCGGAAGCCTCCGCCGTGCTTTCTTAAAAGCTCCACTTCGTTTTAACAGGATCAGCTCAAGATATTCTACCAACCGTTTGCATCCCGTACTTAAAATCCGAAGGCCGCACCTGGGTGTTGATTATGCTGCACCGGTAGGTACACCTGTACATAGCGTGGGTGAAGGTGTGGTGGTGGAAATGAAAAAAACGGTTGAAGGGGGGAATCAAATGAAAATTAAACATAATGGCACATATACCACTGCTTATCTCCATCTTTCGAGCTATGCAAAAGGGATGAAAGTTGGAAAAAGTGTAAAACAAGGTGATTTGATTGCATATGTGGGGAAAACAGGACTGGTTTCGGGGCCCCATCTCGATTTTAGGTTTTATAGAAATAACAAAGCAATTGATCCCCTGAAAGTCGAATCTCCTCCTGTAAATCCTGTTGATTCAGTCTATTTGAATGAATTCATGATCTATAAAGATTCATTGATCAGGCTTCTGAGCGATACTGCATTCATGAAATAATCCGGTATCGATCCATCTTTTTACTTAAATATTCTGGCAGCATTTTTGTTATTCTTTGATATCAATATGTGTATCCATAAATTATTGTATTAACTTTACAGTCAATGATATAAAAATATTTAAGATGAAATCAATTTCTTTAACACTCTTCTTGTCCATTCTTTTTTTAACAGCCATAACCCAAAACTTCACTTCATTTTCTGTAGCAGTTCCTGGTGCTTCCCGAAACCCAACCGGAGGTACCGCCGGTGGATCCAATTCGGCAGTGATTGGCTCGCCTTATCTCGATGAATATTTTTTCGCGGGAAGTATTGAACTCTCAAACGGTGAAGTAATTGAAAATGTTCAGTTGCGGTATAATGTAAATGCTGATGTTTTGGAAATTGATAATGAAGGTACCATCATGGAAATCAATAAACCGGACATGATTAGAAAAGTCGTGTATAACGACCGCCATTTTATTTACAATCCTTATTTGGTTCAAAATTCAAATACAAAAAACGGTTATTTTGAAGTGTTGGCTGAAGGAGCGTTAACCCTTTATTTAAAGCGTACCAATGATATTCAGCAAAATAACGGCTCGCCGAATTATAGTTCGGGAGGCACGGGACAGCAATTTTATAAAATGGAAGATCATTTTTATTTTAAAAATGAAAACAATGAAGTATTTCCCCTGAACAAGAATAAATTTTTGGATAATATACAATCGCACAAATCAGATTTAAAGGATTATATCAAAAAAAGGCGCGTAAAATTCAACGACAAAATGGCCTTAAAAAAAATGATAAGCTTTTATAATTCTTTATCTGATAAATACTATTAATTAATAAAAAAAGAGGCTTTCAAATCTGAAAGCCTCTTTTTTATGTAGCAAATTAATTGCTGTTAATCATGTTTGTTCTTCTCTGTAAGTGTAGAATTTGAATATGCCGGATCTGAATCACCTTCATAGTAAATGGTGTAAGTAACGGTAAGTTCGTTTGTACATGCATTAATTACTCCACTACCATCTAATTCATATCTGTACGGATCACCGCCCCAATCAGATGTTAATAGATATTGCCTGTCAATTGTGAACTCTCCACTTACCTGGTCCACATCCATTTCAAGCCATGCACGTTCTAGAACGGTTTCACCCCACCAGTTAACCATCCATCCTTCACCGAGGCCTTTAATGTATACTTTACCACCTTCAAGTTTTATTTCAGTTTTAGAAACTAAATCCATATTATCAATACCGGTCCATGTGCCTACTAATGGTGCTAAATCTGTATAGCAGTATTTGAACCTTTTCAGCGTATAGCTGAGTTGATTTCCAGTAGGTGCATCATTGGCTGTACCTAAAGTGACTTTAAATGTTAATGGTACATCAATCGGCATATTTTCAGTTACAGTCGTAAGTGTAATAAAACCCGAACTTTTACCTGCCTGAATCGTGATACTGGAAGCGGATAATGTATACATATCCGAACTAATGGTAGAAGTTGGATCTACAGTAATTGGAATAACAAGGTCAGTACTTAAAGGATTACCAAGAAGTGCGACACTTATTTTAGCCGTGATATCTATCAGACTACCATCTGCATAGTCAATTGCAGACACGATAGATTGTACCGGATCTACAAACTGCAGATAGTACGTTGTATTGTTGGGATCCCAATCATTGAACATGGCGTCAAAATTGGTTTCCTTTTTCTCACATGAAACCAGGAAAACCGCCCCAACAACGAATACAAAAATTGTTCTTAATATATTTTTCATAATTTATTTCTTTAATGATTAATTAAACGAATTAATTATCCCACCATAGACGGTCTGTAATTACTACCGCAGGAACATTGGCTCCGTTGTACGTAATTTCACTTTGTGCATAAGGGAACCTCCTGGGAATTTCGTTAAGTTTCGCTCCAGCTGCCAAGCCTAAAACAGGGAATCCTGTCCTTCTCCAGTCGGCATAAGGCTGGTTTGTTGAGAATAAAGCAATATATTTTTGCTCAATAATGTCCTTAAGTGTCAAATTGGTATTTCCATTAATATGGGAATTTAACCATGCAGTGTTTGCACTCCCGGTTACTCTAAGTACGGAAGCAGCAACCGCAGCTTCATAAGCAGCAGTAGCATTTGCAGTTTGACCAAGTTGAAAATAACATTCAGCCTGAATAAATTTTAACTCAGCATATGACATAAGTACTGTTGGTGAATTTGCAGCGGCATTGTATGATCCGGGATAAGAGGCTCCACTATTTTGCGATCCTGGAGCACTTCCTCCTTTATCTGGGTCTGCAAAGTAATAAGGAATCCTTGGGTCATCCTGGGCATCCATCATATCAAATAAGGTTTTACCCATCCTGAAATCGGTACGTTGCTCCATAAATTGGTAAATTGGGTTTTTGTTTGCGGTTTCAAATGGCACCTCAAAATCGTCTGCGTTGGAAGTAAATCCTGCATTGGCTGCGGCCAGTGCTTCAGTATAAGCCGTGTTTCCATTTACTTTGGATAATTGCAGTTTATGGCGGGCCATAATTGAGTTTGCAGCTTTTATCCATTTGGCTGCACTTCCACCATAAATAACATCTCCACCGATACCAATCGGGTCGGTTGCAACACCTAAAGAGGACGCAGCTTCTGTTAAGAGGGTGAAAATGGTTTGATAAATTTCCTGCTGTGAGTCAAAAACAGGGGTCAGGTTATTTTCAGAACCCTGAAAAGCTTCGCTAAACGGCATTGAGCCCCATAAGTCTGTTCCCATACCAAGAGTGGTAGCAATAAGAACTTTGCCTACACCTTCATTATGTGGCGACTCTCTTAAAATTGCTTTATCGATTAAAACTTTAGAGTTCATGAACATCTCTGTGTACATCGAATTCCAAAGATTATTAACATCTGCAGGGGTTAATTGATACCTTGCTTCAGTAAATGA
>CAYNTB010000324.1:0-3489 GCA_964399905.1 uncultured Bacteroidales bacterium
ACCAATGCACTTGGAGAATTTAGTTTTGCAAGTGTTGAAGCCGGTACTTACACTGTAACCATTAATGCCACAGGTTATAATGAATTATCCGTAAGTGTTAGCATTGCAGGTGATAAAACACAAAATGCAACCATATTGGGAAGCGCGAATATTTACGGAACAATTATTAATTCCCAAACAGGTTATGGCCTTGCGGATGCCACTGTCAGTTTTACGACCGATCAGAATGCCACTACGGGCGATAATGCAGAATTGCAAACTACAACAGATGCTTCGGGGAATTTTCAGATTTTGAATGCCCCTACAGGAAATTTTATTTGTATTGTTGAAGCGGATGGCTTTTTTGTGAATACGAGGAATTTTACATTTAGTTCAGGAGAAAATAATTTTGACCCGCAAACCGTGGTTGAAAAGCCTGTTGCCGGTACACTTCGCATTGTTCTAAATTGGGGTGAAGCTCCTGCTGACCTTGATGCTCATTTAACAGGTCCATTTGGGACAGATCGGTTTCATGTTTATTTCAGTATGAAAAGCCATAATGAGGAGGCTTTTCTTGATGTAGACGACCAGCATAGTTTTGGACCTGAGACCGTTACTATAAATACATTCTATACGGGTATGTACAGGTATTCGGTTCATAATTATTCTGACCAGACAGGAACAGGTGGTTCGGGAATTGCTCAATCTCCTACAACTGTTGATGTGTACGATCATACAGGCAAAATTAAATCATATACTGCACCCGCACCATCTGGTTCGGTAAATACCTGGCGCGTTTTTGAAATTGACGCAGCAACCTCAGGGCTCACAATTCGTGATGTAAATACCTATGTTTTAGCAGCAAACTATTATGATAAAACAAGCTTTAAATCAACTTCAAAAAATATAGGTATTCCTTATACTGACAATGATTTTTAGTCATACAGATTTCTAAAGAATAGCCCTGATTCTTTATATAAATCAGGGCTTTTCTTTAGAACTAATATTTCATTAATTTTGCATCACAAAAAAATCAAACAATTATAATCTGAACTTAAAATCAATGGAAAATATCACGAAATATTCCGATTATTCTTTAGAACTACTATTAGAATACGGTCCTCAATTAATATTGGCAATTCTAACACTCTTTATTGGTCTGTGGGTCATTAGAATCATGTTAAAAGGTTTTACACACATTGCCATAAAACAAAATATTGATCCGAACCTGTATCCGTTTATCAGAAGTTTTATTGGAGTTTTACTTAAAACCCTTCTTATCATAAGTGTTATGGGTATGGTTGGCATCGAAATGACGTCTTTCATAGCCATCTTAGGAGCCGCAGGTTTAGCCGGAGGCATGGCTTTATCAGGAACCCTGCAAAATTTTGCCGGAGGTGTGCTGATTTTGCTCTTTAAGCCTTTTAAAGTTGGCGACTATATTGAAGCTCAGGGATATTCAGGAACCGTTAAAAAGATTCAGATATTTAATACTTTCTTAACAACACCTGATAATAAAACAATTATACTTCCAAATGGTGCACTTTCAACATCCTCAATGACAAATTATTCGACCGAACCAACCAGAAGGGTTGATTTCAAATTCGGAATTGGATATAAAGATGACATTGATAAAGCTAAAAATATCCTTCGGGATATTCTGGAATCGGATAGCCGCGTATTAAAAGATCCCAAAACTATCATTGCAGTATCTGAATTGGCAGACAGCTCTGTAAATCTTATTGCACGTCCCTGGGTAAATGCAACAGATTATTGGAGCCTTTATTTTGATATACAGGAAAAAGTTAAAAAAACATTTGACCAGGAGGGGATTTCAATTCCTTATCCTCAGCAGGATGTTCATATTTTTAATCAGAAATAATTCGCCTGAAATGAAGCAACATATGATTTTATTGCTGGTTCTGGCAATTTTATCCTTGGATACATTAGCACAAGAACCTACAAAAAAGGACAGTTTATGGAAAACCGGCATTGAGAGTGCCATTAATTTTTCGCAGGTTTCCTTATCAAACTGGGCAGCAGGTGGCGAAAACTCTTTTGCGGCAAATGCATTCTTGAATGTTTACGAGAATTTCAAAAAAGGTAAACAAATATGGGAAAACAAACTTGAAATAGCCTATGGTATGCAAAAACAAGGCCAGTTGCCTGTCAGGAAAAGTAATGACAAACTCAATATTTCCTCAACCTATGGTCAGGTCGCTTTTAAGAATGTATATTATACTGCGGCTTTAAGTTTTAAATCACAATTTTCCGATGGGTATAAATATCCAAACGATTCAATAATCATATCTTCATTTCTTGCACAAGCTTATATTCTTATGACGGTAAACATTGATTATAAACCAAACGATTTTTTATCGCTTAGTATATCGCCCCTATCCGGAAGAATCACCATCGTTAATAATGAGTATTTATCTGAGCAGGGCGCTTATGGTGTAAAAAAAGGGAAAAAAGCCCGTTACGAGTTTGGGAGTGTTATAAACTTTAATTTCAAGAAAGAAATTATTAAAAATGTTGAACTCACAAATAGCTTATCATTGTTTTCAAATTATTTGGATCATCCACAAAATATTGATATCAACTGGGAAGTGAATATCAATATGAAAATCAATGAATTCCTTTCCTCAAATATCTCTACAAACCTTATTTATGATGATGATATTAAGATCACCGATAAATTCGGAAACACAGGCCCACGAACGCAGTTTAAAGAAATCCTGGGGGTTGGCTTTACGTATAAATTTACTAAATTCCATTAATATAAACAGTGTTTAATGATAAAAATCGGACTGCTTTCTGATACCCATGGCTATCTGCATCCAAAGGTTTTTGAATTCTTTAAAGAGGTTGATGAAATATGGCATGCCGGAGATATTGGTAATTTAAAGCTGGCTGATGAAATAAAAAAATTTAAACCTTTGGTTGCTGTTTATGGAAATATAGACGGGCAGGATGTGCGATCTGAATATCCACAAAATCAAATATTGAAGCGGGAGAAGCTCAAAATATTTATGACACACATTGGTGGTTATCCGGGAAATTATGCACGTGGAATCAAAGACATTCTGATCAGGGAGAATATCAGATTATTTATCAGTGGGCACTCACATATTTTAAAAGTAATCAACGATAATAAGCTCAATTTGATTCATATCAATCCGGGTGCAGCAGGGAAATACGGGCTTCATAAAGTTATTACCTTCACAAAATTCAACATAGAAGCCGATCGCATTCGCGATTTGGAAATCATGGAAATTGAGCGCAGTGCAAGCTTCTGATTACCTAAGCCGGTCAGCTGACCTAACCAGTTTTTCATCTCTTTTAACAGCGCGATACGCAAGGATAAAGAATATCAATGATATAAGTGGGAAAAATGCAGCGGTTTTAAAAACCTCAGTCACTTCGATGGCTGATTGAATCATACGTGAATAAACAATAAAAATCCCGATAATCAGAATAATATTTAAAAAGATATTGAGTTTAATCAGC
>CAYNTB010000325.1:0-3482 GCA_964399905.1 uncultured Bacteroidales bacterium
GTCCATTTTTGCCTGGTTTACGGAACTTTCCGCCTCAAGTAATCTTCGTTCAAATCCCAAAGCTGTTGATGAATTTTCTTTGGCCTGCTTAATGGCTTCCTCAACACTTATATCAAAGTGAAAAGTTTCAGCCGGTGGAACAAGTTCAATGGGTTGATCAGTCGTGATCCGTAAATATGATTTGAGAATGAAGAGTACATTTTCATAATCAAGCTGTGCATTTTCTTCTGCTGCTTGTGCCTTCAGGTAATTTAGTTCAAGTTGAAGGAGTTCGTTTTCAGCAATCTTTCCTAATTGATACCTTCCTTCTGCAATATGATAAAGTGTATCGTAACTGTGCAAATTTTTCTTTGCAATTTCTTTTTGTATTTGTGCCGCCAGCAGATTGAAAAAATGGTTGGTTGCGGTTAATGCCACATCTTCAACATTTTCGATATAAGTCCGGCTGGCCTCTTCGTACTTCAGTGGTTCAATCTTGCGGTCCCACTTGAACGAATTATATTGAAAAATCGGCTGGCTGTAACCGATGTTAATGGGTGTAGAATTATATGCAGTGCTTTTATTATCACCAATGATATTGTCATTTCTTCTTAAACCGGAAGTCATGAATAACTGCCCGCCCGTAAGTCCGATTCGTTGTCTGAGCGACAAATCCAGCGAATATTTTGTAAAATTTTGATTTACATACTCTTCGGTTCCATCAGGTAAAGTGATTTCGTTGATTGAGTTATTAATGTTGGGGAGGGTACCGCTTAAACTTAACGAAGGCAGGTAAGAGGCCTTATATGAACGATATTCCCAAAAGCTTCTTCGAAACCTGTGTTTGGCGATCATCGCGTCCGGAGATTGTTGTTTGGCAATATAAATTACATCATCAAGTGTGAGGCGATTGACTTCGTACTGGCCAAACACGACCAGTGATTGAATGCTTATTAAAACAATGAAGAAATATTTCATCTTTAATCTTTTTTAATCATTAGTAATTATTTTTTGTTCAATTGTAATTCTCAATATTTTTTTAAGCAAGCAAACAAACAGATCATAAAGGCTTAATGCTTTTACATTAAGCCTTTATAAATTTATTTTCTTTCGTTTTTACTGGGTGTCATTTTAAATTCCCGGCTCATTTCAAAAATGTCGGTGCTAATTGAATAATCGCCAATTAAATACTGGCAGAAATAGTCGCCTTTTAACCAGAAAAAATATTCCGTTTCATCTCCATAACCGTGACGTTGTCCCGGCATCAGGAAGAAATCGAATCTTTTATTTGCTTTAATTAATGCATTGGCCATTCGTATGGTATTTCCCGGATGAACATTGTTGTCAATATCTCCGGTTGTAAGTAAAAGCTTTCCTTTGAGGTTTTTGGCCAAATCCGAGTTTTTCTCGATTTCATAAATAAATTTGGTTTCATTTTCTTTCTCAATCAGTTCTTTTACCCCATGATGCTTTTCGCTCCACCAGCGGTTATAAATGTTATTTTCATGATTTCCCGAAGAAGAAACGGCAACTTTAAAGAAATCAGGATATTGGCAGAGGGCCGCAGTTGACATAAATCCGCCGCCTGAATGCCCTGTAATTCCAACCTTGTTGATATCCATATAATCGTATTTGTCGGCCAGTTGTTCTGCCACATATTTTTTATCGGCCAAACCATAATCCCGTAAGTTACCATATCCATAGTTATGGTACCATTTTGAACGGGCGGGATGACCACCTCTGTTTCCAAGGGTTATGACCACAAATCCAAGCTGTGCAAGCCTGTCGGTACGATCCATATTGGCCGAGAACGAAGTGTTTACAGCTTCCGTTTGCGGGCCAGGATATCAATAATCAATAATGGGATATTTGATGTTGGGGTCCAAATCAAAAGGTTTGTAAATAACACCGTAAATATATGTAATACCATCGGCTGCTTTGGCTTTAAATGGTTCCGGAAATTGATAGCCGGCAGCAAATAAATTGCTTAAATCTGCGGTTTCAAGTTCGAGAATCAATCGTCCATAGTTATCCCTGATTTCTGATTTTGGAACGGTATTAACACGCGAATAATTATTGATGAAATATTTATATGAATCACTCATCAGGTTTGTTCCCCGGAAGCCTCCCAATCCGACACTTGTATAATCTCCCTTGTTCAGAATCTGTAAACCCGATCCATCGAAATTAACCTTGTAAAGATGCTGGTAATAAGGATTTTCATCAGTTTCTCTTCCATTGGCTGTAAAATAAATGATTCGATTGTTCTCATCAACTTTTACAATATCTTCGCAATGCCATGCGCCGGTGGTAATTTGATTTTTGAGATTTCCTTCTCCGTCGTATAAATAAAAATGAGCCCATCCATCTCTTTCGGACCAATTGATGATTTCTTTTCCGTTATCCACAAGATAGGGAGGTTTGGTATCGATATACGTATTTAATCTTTCTTCAATTAAAACTTTTACTTCACCGGTGTTCAGGTCAAGTACACAAACATCGTTTTTGTGCAAGTCGCGGCTGATCCTGCTAAAATACACTTTATCGGATGATTTTGATAACCATTTGGTTGGAACATAATCGGGGATACGTTCTTTATTTGTGTAGTTTGCACCTTCTATGCTAACTGTTTGGTCAACAAATCTTTCAACATCGTATTTTTTGCCTGATTTCTGGGCCATATCGAAAACCCAGATTTCATCCTGGGGTGCATCTGCCTCGCCGGGCATTTGGTATTTATAGGTTTCCAGCTTTGGTCGTGGATTGGCCAGCACATCGATCACCCATAATGCTTTAACTTTACGCATATCGGTACGTTCCAAAGCAAATTTTTGTGAGTCGGGCGACCAAAAAACACGGGCTCTTCTTCTTTTTTCCGATTCTTCTTTGGTCTTTTTCTCATCATCATTCATATCTACAGTATAACCACCGCCATATGCATAAAATTCTTCACCATCAGTTGTCAGTTGCTGCTCAACAATGGTTGAATCTTTCTCGTCTTTTCTTGCTTTCAGATAATTTTCTTTATCCATCCAGAAAAGATTATAATCTCTGGCAAAAATTACATATTCACCATCCGGTGAAATACTGGCCCATGAAGGATCTTCTTTTTCTTCGATCCAGTCTTTTATTTCGTATAATTCAGCTGTTGCAAGATTGTATTCCAGGTGAAAGATTTTCTTTTCAGGTTTTTTAGCTTTTTCATCCTTTTTTGCATCTTTCTTAGCTTCATCTTCCTTTTTTTCTTCATCCTGAGAGCTGGTAACATCAAACTGGAACACAGCATCGTTATTTTTAAATTTTGGTTTGATCACCGGCAAGTGTTGCCAATCGTATGGGTCTTTGGTGATAAGTGTCAGCATTCTTGCCATTTTATGATTATCAAACAATGGTGTTTTTGTTTTTTTATCAAGATCAACCAAATAATAGCTTATTCCATTGGATGTTTCATAAGAATACCAAAAGCGGTCACCTGTACTCAGCCAGTTCGGATTTACGGTTGT
>CAYNTB010000326.1:0-3477 GCA_964399905.1 uncultured Bacteroidales bacterium
ATCATTATTTTACAGAAATTGAGCCAGCTAATAAAACCGAGGAAGGTCGATTTAAAAAAAACAGGCTAAGGACCTATAAAGGATCTCGTTTAAATCTGATTCGTGCCATTTATAATAAAAGCCTGAAAAAAAACAATTTTGAATTGTACTACACCAATTATAAAGCAGTTAATCCAAAGGATATCATTCAAAAAGAATTGCCAAACGGAGACCGAATGTTATACTTCTTAGGTAATTTGGTGGTATATTTTAAATATGAGGACGAAGATGAAATTTTATATCTCACACAAAAACACACTGAAAAAATTGCCACCTCATACATTATTCAAAAAACAGGAACCCGAATCACAAAAGACGGTTATTTTGATCCCAATAGTTTGGTTTGGTCGGGCGAAATTGCTTTTAATCGCATTGCTGATCTGTTGCCTTATGATTACGTTACTAAGTGACACAAGCTTTCATAATTCTTCGATGCAGCTATGGATGCGATTCATCAAACTCTGAACTACTCTGCCCCATTCAACTTATAATGCTTGTAGATTGCATGGATTAAATAACCCAGGTAAACCAGTAATCCTAAACCAATAAAGGAACGGACCACCCAACAATATGTTTCGCAAAAATATTGTTCTTCGGCACCTAACAGGCATGATGCACAACCGAATATTGCAATAACCACGTAATCAATAAATAAGAGAACTGTGAGTATGAGGCCGTATTTTAAAAGTATGTTTTTCATATTTAAAAGTATTAAATTATACAATTTTTAATAACAATCATAATTATTTTAACAAATTTATCTCGATCAGCAACCACCTTCATCTTTAACAACCGGATGGGCATTTGCATTTAAATTTTTATCGTATAAAAGCGGATATGCAAGTTCCCATTCTTTCCAGCCACCATCAAGGTAGTACACATCTTTATATCCAATTTGTTCTAGAAGCCTGGCTGCAATAACAGAGCGTTTGCCCTTTTTGCAATAAACAATAATTTGATCGGTTATTTCGGGCTTATACATCATTTCGTTTTCCCAGAAAACTTCATCAGAGATGCTGAAAATAATTGAACCACCAGGAATTAGTATTGAACCCGGGATAAATCCAAAATTGTGTTCATTTTCCTCACGAACATCAATCAGGAAAAAATATTGGTCCAAATCATCCATTTTTGCTTTTAAATCATCCACCGAAATAACTTTTAATCCGTCCTTATAATCATTGATCAAATCATCAGCAGATGAATAAGTTGTTGTTTTGGAACACGAAATAAATAATACAACACCGAACAACACCAAACAGAGTTTTTTAAATATATTTTTCATTTTCATCTTATTTTATTTGTTAAATTAATTTTCTTTGGTTTTATTATTTTTAGTTGATTTTTTAGGTTTACTTTTTGTTGGATCCTTTACAATTTTTTCAGTGCTTTTAACTGCATCTTCCAACAATTCTTCAACTTCATGGTCATCCATTTCTTCCCAACCTGTAATCATTGCTTTAAGATTAGAGAAGATCGTATGCCCGGTTGTGATCAGGTAAAGGTGGATGATTAAGAAACCAACCAACAAATAAGCACCGGCTACATGTAGTAAGGCAATAATCTGCAAACTATCGATTTCAATGCCACGAATTGGATAGTGGAAAAACATATAAAAGAGGCCCGTGAATACTGAAAGTGGTATCAGAATCACCTTCAACCCAAAATATGTCATCCGTTGCAATGGGTTCAATTTGCTCAATAATTTTTTACCTGTAGGGTGTGGGCTGTTTCTAAATATTCCACTCAAATAATAATCAATTTGAGCTTTTAAATTTTTGATGGTTGGAATATATTGTTTCCATTCTCCGGTTGTGAAGTGCCAGAAAATCGAAAATACCATTAAAACTAAAAACGACCATGCGGCAATATTGTGTATAATCACAGATTCGCGGTATCCGAATAAACTCATTGATCCATGGATCTCAAAACCTGTAAGCATTAAAACAATAATCAATATAGATTGTGCCCAGTGCCAAAATCTTTCAAATCCTTTATATAAATATACTTTTTTCATAAGTTTTATTTGTTTGTCAAAAAAAAAATCAACAATTCTTTTTTATGCGTTATTAACAGTTTTTTCTTAAAAATTTACGACAGAGCGCGTGGCCCATACTTCCGGCAAACGATAGTATGATGAAGAGTATTCCACCGGTTTCCAGATACGCATTTACATCCCTTCCCGGAAGATAAAAATCTGTAAGCTGATCCAGTCTGCCACCATTACGTGTATGACAATCAGTGCAAGTTAAAGATGCTTCTTTAGGTGCTACCTGATGATTTAATGGCCAGTACATTTCAGTTTCAACAAATCCATACTCACCGCTATATGGTAAATCCAGGTATTCCATCCCTTTTTCAGCAGCGATACCCCAATCAAAATCGGTCCAGTATGCTCCTTCTCCTTTTGTGGCAGAATAAAGTTTAGGTTGAACAAGGGTGTTATTTACAGGATCATATATTTGGCGACCCCGGTGAACTTTAACCGGCCATATTTTAGAAGGAGAGAACGATTCCTGACAGCTGCCCTTATCTGCATAGCAACCAATAAGTGTGTTCATCTGTACAGGGATTGTATCTATTTTGTCTGTAATTAGCTGGTGAGATGCAAGACCATTAAACCAATGATACTCAGGGATAACATGATCGTTCCACACGAAGGTACCTTTTATCGACATATATTTATGGTTTAAATCCTGATCATACTCATGTAGTTCCTCTCCGTTTTCATCCAGTATTCCGGCTGTTGACCAATCCCAGATCATTTTGGTACCGTTTGCTTTTGCATATTCAGGTATGTGACAAGTCTGACAGGCTATCCGTAAGGTATGATCGTCCAGGATATTATCCATATGAGGATTATCACCATGACATTGTTCGCAGGTCACCCTGTCTTTATTTTCCGAAGATAATGCATACAGTTTACCGCTGATTTGATGATTTGTAGTGATATGACAAGCAACGCAGCTCATATCCGTGCCATCCGATGCCATGTGCACATCAATATCGCGGCTACAATCCAGCATCGCTTTCTCAAGATCACCATGCTTAACGTTGTTTCCTCCGCCACCCCAAAAATGGCATACACCACAATTTTCTTTTTTGGGTGTACCAACATTCATAGCAACATAGCTCAGATTTACTGATTCATCCGGATGTCCTGCCCCACCCTTCTTTTTTGTATAAGTCCCGGTGTTGTCATGGCACACCAGACAATCAATATTACTGGCTTCATTAAAATCAAAAGTTTTGTCTTCCCATCCGTAACCAATATGACATCTGGTGCAAGTAGCTTCACTGCCAGAAATGCCAATACAGAAATTATTCAGGATATTCTTTTTACCAAGAGCAACCATTCCCTTACCTGGAATTTCCTCAGTGCGTTCCCATTTCCAGTGTGCTGTCTGCATAATTTCATGCTGCCTTTGATTATGGCAA
>CAYNTB010000327.1:0-3465 GCA_964399905.1 uncultured Bacteroidales bacterium
CTTTATTAAATAACCCATCTGATGTTCTTAACGAACAACAGACGGGTTATTAGGTTTAAAGAAATGTGATGATGGAAAAATGAAGGGTTTGAATTTATCTGACGGTCAGCCTTACATTGTATTCGCCGATGGCATTTTCAACAACAACCTTTACCTGCCATAATCCGGCGTAGTTATTCGATTTTTCTTCGGTATAAGCATTGATGGTATGGTTCCATGACAGGGATTCCATATCTTCAACAACCATTGTCTTGAAATTTTTTCCATCAGGTTTAACAATGATTATTTGAATGCGCCCTTCGCGGGCTTCTGCTTCTATTCTGATGTCAAGAGCCTTCTGCTCTTTGTCAAAATCCATTTCGTACGAACGTTGAAAATTTTTCTTTTCCCTGAATTCTTTCCTGAAGCTTAATGAAGAATTCCTTGAATTATCGAGTAGTTGAAAATAATTGTTGCGTCCCTGTGCCCATGTTACATCGCTCATGGCTTCGCGCGCAAGCCTGATGGCTGGCCTGACGCTATCAATATAGCGGTTGTAATTTGCGCTAACATCAAAGAATTCTTTGATTTCTTTTTCTGTTTGTTTCTTTGGTATTACTGTTTGACTGAATGCTTGTACACTGATTAGTAAAAATACAAGAGAAAGACTAAAAATTGTTCTTGATTTCATTTTATTAGATTTTAGTTAATAAACATATTTTTCGTGATGTAAAATTATATACACATTTTGCATTCTGATGTTAATGCTTGGTTAACGTTAGGTTAATGTTTTTTGAGAATGAAAAAAAGAGTTAATTTTAAATACATTATTTAAGTTTATTTTGACTAGAATTGTTTTAAACAGGCAGCAATGCCTGAAATATTAGTTATGAACGCTCGTATAATCATTGGTGCTTCTTTGTTTTCGCTTGTGGTGTTCCTTTTAATACAATTTTACACCATCATTAATGTATATCAGGTAAAATCTCACGATTTTGATACACGCTATAATCAGGTTGTCAGAGAGGCAGTAAATGAATTGGATAATTATTCGCCCGATATGGGGATGGATTCGATGTACTGGTATCTGGATCGTGAAAGTTATTATTTTAAGGATATCAATTATTTGGATGATACACAACTTACAGACTCGCTGAAACAGGTTTTTTGTGCAACCATCATAAAAATAATGAATGCCTTTGAGCCATTTAGCGGTATGATCGCTTACAAGCTAAATCAAAACAATATGGATCCGGGCCTGAAAGCAGGCTATCTGATTCATGATTTTTCAATATTGGATGATTTTAATGAATTCATAATCATTCAAAATGATACCCTTTTACTGAAAGGAAAAGATCCGGTTGGATTTAATCCAGCCTTTAGGGGGACCTTGCTCGATAATTTCAGGGCCGAGCAAAATTATTTTGCCATCAATTTTGATATTTATGTTGATTTCACAAAAAAACAACAAATTATTTTTGGCGAAATGATTGGGGTATTGTCTCTGATTACCCTGTCTTTTTTAATCATCAGTTTTGTTTATTATTATACCATCAGAAATTTGATGAAACAAAAAAAGCTCTCCGATTTGAAATCCGATTTTATCAATAATATGACACATGAGTTGAAAACCCCGCTTTCCACAATTTCACTTGCCAATTCCGGTTTAACCAATGAGGAAATGATGAAAGATAAAAATAAACTCAGGGAATTATCGGATATCATCAAACGACAAAGCAAACATTTAACGCAGATTATTGATAAAATTCTGGACATCAGCATGTGGGAGAAACAAAAAATTAAGCTGGATTTAAAACAGGCTGATATTGTTCAATTAATTAGGGAGAAAATTGAAAGTTTTAAACTCGTGAATCAGGATGTGAATATTCAGCTGAATATTCCGGAAGAGCGATTTGTGATCAACGCGGATGCATTTCAAATTTCACTGGCATTAAATAATCTGCTCGATAATGCCGTAAAATATAAGAAGAAAACTTTGGATTTAAAGGTTGAGGTGAAGCTTGATCCGGGTGAATTATCACTGATGATAAAAGATAATGGAATTGGAATCAGTCAGGCTCATCAGAAACAGATCTTTAATAAATTTTACCGGGTTGAGGGATCTACGATACATAATACGAAAGGCCTGGGTTTGGGTCTGTTCTATGTAAAAAATATTATTGAGGCTCATGGAGGTGAGATCAGGCTCAAAAGTGAATTAAAAAAAGGAACTACATTTTATATCCGTTTTAAAAAATAAGTTATGCATAAAATACTGCTGGTCGAAGACGAACGTGATTTCCGTAATTTATTGTCGTCATTTATTGAAATGCAGGGCTTTAAGGTAATAACTGCTGCCGACGGGATTGAAGGATGGGAAAAGTTTAATAGCGAAAGTCCTGATTTATGTTTGCTGGATGTAATGTTGCCCAAAAAAGATGGTTTTTCATTAGGTACAGAAATTAAGAAAGCCAATCCCGAAATGTGGGTCATATTTCTGCCAGAAATTTAAAAGAAGATCGTTTAAAAGGATTAAGTATTGCAGATGATTATGTTTGTAAACCATTTGAAATCGAAGAATTGGTTCAAAGAATGAATAATCTTCTGAATCGAAGTGCCCGTTTAAACAGCAATGAAAGCAATGAATTTGAAGTCGGGAAGTTCATTTTTAATTTTAATGCCTTAAAATTGTATGGGCCCGAAGGGGAGCATACCTTAACCTTACGCGAAGCAGAATTGTTAAAATATTTAATCGAACATCTGAATAATACCGTTAAAAGGGAAGATATTCTTGCAGAATTATGGGGCGTAAATGATTACTTTATGGGGCGCTCAATGGATGTATTCATAAGCCGATTAAGAAAATATTTTCAGGCAGACACTAAAATAAAACTGGAAACCATCAGGCGGGTGGGCTATATTCTAAAAGTGGATAAATAATATCGAAATCATTTATAAGCATTTTTTATCCGAATTTCAATCATTCTTACTAAATTAGTAGGCATATTAATAAATCCAAAACCTATGAATAAGTTAGTAAAACTAACCAGCCTATGTTTAATCGCTGGTTTAATGTTAGCCGGTTTTAATGCTAAAGCCCAGCAAACACTTGAAGAACAAATTTATAAGGATATTCAGTCCTTAAAGAACGACAATGATAACCTTGGTCACAGGCTCGACGTATTGGAGAAATCAATTGATGATATTATCTGGTTCGAAAGAGTTGGCGATGTAGCTTATGTTGACAAGGTTTATATGTATGGTCCACCACTGGCACATGAAGATAATATGACAGGCCAGGGAGCGGGTAATCCTACAAAATTCTGGTCATATATCTTTATCCCGAATGATATTGATGTGAATAAAAAATATCCTTTACTCGTTTTCCCGCATGGGGGTGTTCATAGCAATTTATCAACATATTACACACAGATGATCCGTGAAATGGTATCGCAGGGTTATATCGTGGTTGCTGCTGAGTACAGG
>CAYNTB010000328.1:0-3464 GCA_964399905.1 uncultured Bacteroidales bacterium
AGAACGGGCCCTGGAAGCATGTCTGAATACTTCCAGCGTTCCTTATTTCGACGGCCTGGATTCTTATATGGAACTGGGATATGTTGCCGAGGATTTAAGTTCCTCCTCGGTATCAAAAACCCTCGAATATGCCTATGATGATTGGTGCATTGCTCAAATAGCCTTAAAAGCCGGAAATATTAAAGTGTATGAAGACTATCTGAAACGATCGGAATATTACCAAAATGTGTATGATAAAGAAATTGGCTATATGAGGCCCAGATTATCGGATGGAAGCTGGCGCACGAATTTCGATCCCATTGATACACACGGGCAGGGATTTATCGAAGGCAATGCCTGGAATTATGGCTTATATGTACCGCATCAGATTGACAAAATGATTGAAATGATGGGTGGTAAAGATCAGTTTTCAGCCCATCTGGATCGCATTTTCACCCAGGAAATTGACGATAAATACATTGAAAAAAATGAAGACATTACCCGGGATGGAATTATCGGTAATTATGTGCATGGCAATGAACCCGGCCATCACATCCCTTATTTATACAACTGGACCAATGATGCCTGGAAAACGCAGGAACGGGTCAGAATGATCATGAATACCATGTACAGCAACGAAGAAGACGGGCTCTGTGGCAATGATGATGCCGGACAGATGAGTGCCTGGTATATTTTTAGTGCGCTGGGCTTTTATCCTGTATTACCGGGATCTAACGAATATGCCATTGGCAGTCCGATGATCAAAGCGGCAAAATTAGACCTGGGAAATCATCGTTTTCTTAAGATCGAAGTTGTTGACCAGTCTCAGGAAAATGTTTATGTAAACAGCATTGAAATCGATGGAAAATTGATCAAAGGCAATATCCTGAAACATGATGAACTAATCAAGGCGGAAAAACTGGTATTTTATATGAAGCATGAACCAAATAAATAAGATTTAAAATAAGTATTGCAAAAATCACTCAATTTAAAACCAATCATTGGTATAAAACCTAAAGTATTCTGAAATTCAGGAACGAAGGCAGATTAAAATAATAATGGTCCTGCACAAAAAAAAAGGCCGGGCTTTTCAGGGCCCGGCCAATTATCCACAAAAAATAAATATCGGCCAATTAAAAAAACCAACCGACATTTATCGATAAACTTTTATTTCTCAAATCAGTGTCATAATCGGCAATTTCCCTCAGGCCCATATCATAACTTAAGGATACTTCGAGTTTGTTCAGATCGATCGGGATTTCAATCCCGATTCCAAATGAAATTCCATAATCCGCATCTTTGGTATAGGTATCAGTATCATACTTATGTCCTCCAATTTTTTGATTTGAATTCAACAAAATTGAAGCATAGGGCCCGAATTCTGCAAACAGTCGGTGTTTTCTATTTTCTTTAGGCAGGTAAAATTGAGCATATAAAGGAACTTCCAGATAATTATACTGTTCCTTTTGCTCTTGTTGGCTACCGAAATCATATACCTCAACCGATCTGCCTTTTTGAATATAGACCATAGCCAGTTTAACCGACATCCAATCATTCAATTCATATTTAGAAACCAGGCCCCCATTTAACTGACAGCAAATCCCATCCTTATTCCAGATGGTGCCCATTTCAGATTGAGTGGATGCATTAAGCCCCCCTGTGAATCCAAATTGAATTTGAGCATTTACCGAATTTATGCCCAAAAATAAAATTGCGATAACTAAGAGCTTTTTCAGTCTGTTGAATTTATTGATATTTTCCCGACTCCCTTTAAAAACATCGCTCTTCAGAACTGATGTTTTTATCTTCATTGATTTTTTCATTATTTTCTGTATTTAACTGTTTATTATAAAAATTGATTTTAAAGTATTGTAAAAATTGTGTGAATGCAGATTTCCAAAACGAACAGACAATAAACCCTTTTACGCTTTCAGATTCAGATTGCTGATATTGTTCAATTGCATGGCTTTAGAAACGTTCAGGGTGAACAAACCCTGTAAAAATCTTTCTAAGATTCTCATTATCAGTGCCCGCAAAACAACTAAATATTTCATTTTCTCATAAATTAATAATATGTTTTTTCGACTTTATACGTCTAATCGTCGAATTTTAAACAAAAAAATATTAACACTCCAGCCCTTTATACAAAATTTCAAGAAGTTGATCCACCTTATATTCGATATCATCAAACTCATCATTGATAAACATTGGAATTTCCAATCCTTTCATGATAATGACCAATGTTCGCGAAGTGAGGGTCAAGTCCATACTTTTAAAAACTTTAGTTTCAATACCATTTTGAAGTATCGCCCTCACAATTTCCATTTCATCCTGATCGAATTTTTTTCTAGTTTTTTCGATAAAGTCTAGATTCGACAGATAATCATCCTTTATGGCCACATAAAAATTAATCATTTGTTTGAAGCCAAGCATTCTGGTGATAATATACTTTTTTAATTTTTCTCTGGGATCCTCAACTCCGGCAATGGCATCCTTAATTTGCTTTTTCAGCATATTACCTTCAAGTTCAACTACGGCATTAAAAACTTCCTCCTTGCTTTTAAAATAATAATACAATGAACTTTTACCTTTTCTTGCAGCATAGGCAATTTCATCCATGGTTGTTTTTCGGAACCCAAATTGTTTAAACGTTTCCCGGGCAACTTTAACAATTTTATCTTTTACACCCTCTCTCATTTTTATTTTCGACTAATTTGGTCCAAAATTACAACTTTTTTTGTAATACCAAATAATAATTCTTTTTTTTGTTTTTCTTTTTTGAAATTGATTAATGAAGTTTCTAATTATCAGCTAACTTATTAAAGAAAATTGTCTTCCGTTTATATCTTTTTTAATCATCAGTCATTCGTCCATTGAAGATTCCAAAACACCCATCAATTAGCTTTATCTAATGGAATTTTTTTGGCATTCTCCATAATCAGTTTATAAAAATATCCTGATCCGAAATTTTTATTGATGCTGATGATGCCTTCAAACATCACTTTTTCATCAACTTCAGCCAAATCCTGACTGGTTATGGTCAGATCGTAATTGCCAGCTTCATCTTTTGTTCCGTCCTGAATATGGATCCAGTTTCTGTCCAATACAGCTTTATTCAATTTAACAACCACACCCTTTATTTTGACGATCTTCCCTGCATATTCATTGGGATTTTGATACAACATGGCAATGGAAATATCATCGGCTTCCTTCTCAATTTTTATTTCAGCTTTTGCTTCTGTTTTAATACTTCCTTTATGTGCGCGTGGTATCGGTACAATATTTCCCCCTTCCGAATCCGTTTTTAGTTCCGATACAAAATAAATCAGATCAAAGGTTCGGTCCAGTTCTTTGCTGTAAAAATCTGTCATTTGCAGGGCATCCTGAAAATAATAGGTTTCTCCCTTTTTTAGCTGCTGTTTTGAAATTGCAAGCCATAATTCTTCATCATCCTCACTAACTCTCATATAGGTATA
This sequence comes from uncultured Bacteroidales bacterium, assembly GCA_964399905.1. Classification (GTDB taxonomy): domain Bacteria; phylum Bacteroidota; class Bacteroidia; order Bacteroidales. The sequence goes on from CAYNTB010000328.1 coordinate 3,456, forward strand.
TTGACTGCC
>CAYNTB010000329.1:0-3454 GCA_964399905.1 uncultured Bacteroidales bacterium
CCAGGCGCATCCGTTCATGATCATATTGGCCCCCCTGGCTTTATCCAATGCTAAACTACCTTTTGCCTCATTCATGGGATAATAAGCCAGTAATCCGGGTTCATTGCCAGAAAGCACATCCAAACTACTAACCTGAATTTCGCCCGAAGTTCTTATTTTATTCCAAACTCTTACATTATGCATCAAGCCATCAAAGAAATTGGAATTATTGCTGATGTCTTTTCCAAGTACAAAATTTCCGATACCGTTATATAGCCCTACATTCACATTACTTATCACTTCAACAAAATTGTAATAAGCCGAAACGAATCCATCCTTATGATAAACCAGTGCTACATGTGCCCACGAACCGGCTTCAAAAGAGATCGTATTTTGGCTGCTGATTAAGTTATCACCTAAGCGAACCTGCAGATGATTGTCTTCTGTAAGCATGATTTCAACCGATTCATTGATATTTCCGTGGCTGAATAAGGTGGCACTTTGAGCTTGATCAGTTTTTATCCACATTTCAACCGTAATATCTTTACCTGCCATATTTTTCTCAAATTCTGTGGCCATATAATCATTCACACCATCCATACTTACGGAAACCGAATGATCGGTTTTAGCCCCATTTCGGATACCGGTTACCTGAAAATTATTTTTGGTAAGCAGTCCCTGGGCTATTGTTTCATTAAAATTCAACCTGATATCATCCTCAATCGTCAAGATACCATTTGCAGGCAATGGACTACCGAACAAGCGGGGACAAAGCATATCCTTAATTCCGCTCACCATTTCTGAAATATTTTCTATTTCTTCGTTGTTGATCACACAAACACTTACGGCCCTTAAATCATATTTTTGATCCGGAAGATCATCCATTTGCAGGTTATATCTGATTGTTCCTGCATTGGCAGGGTCAATAAATTCAGCATTCCAGCCATCATCCAATGCTTTTTGATATTTAACAGAATCACTGTAATAATTCATAAGTGTTTTCCAACCATCATCAGATTCTGCCGCAGATTTATACTGAAGTTTTATTCGGTTAAAGCTGTCGTAATTTACATCGAAGCCGGTGATGCGGACGTTCATATAATGCTTATCAACTCCATCAATCGTAACCGTTGGTAATTTAGTATTATAGGTCCATTTATCGCTTGGTTTTTCAATCTCTACATCGCTACAGGAAGGTATAAAATGAGCAGTGAAAGTCAGCGTGTCACTAATTGTTTCTTCGCACTGAGATTGCAAGACAACCTTCAGATTATCATAATTTAATGCGGATCCCTTACCAACTTCTAAGGTTTTTATCAATGTTTCTCCGGCAGGAACCATGAAATCTTTGCCATTACCGATAGCAGCGCCATCAATGTACAATTTGGCTCCATTTGGATTTGATTCTTCAACTATTTTTAATGTGAACCAGTTATCTTGCAGTATTTCTGAATTGTTTCTCAAATAAAGGACAAAGTTTGCCGAACCCCCGGAGGGAACATTTTCAATAAAATCATTCTCAACAGCAATTTCCGGAACTTCTATTTTTTTAGTTGCCTGGTCGATAACATGCTGACCCGGCTCAAAGAATTTAGTTGCATATTCGCCTTCATAAGGACAAGAAGTTGCACCTGCCTTTGTTCGGAAAATAAAAGTAGAATAGAATTCGTTTTCGTTAAATGTAGGATCTGCAGTGGTTTCATCGTCTGCATCTTCGCGCAATACATCAACACTGATATAATCCTCACCTTCTTCTTCCAGCACAAAACCTTTTGAATGGCTTTTCTCCTCGGTATTTTCAAATTCTCCGCCATGAGTTGTTGAAATAGTTTCGTCAATTTCCAAACTGAATCCACTTCCAAAAATTGTGACACCAACTTCGGTTTTAAAATTACCACCAATCATAATTTCGAAGTTCGTATTTTTGGTTTCTGAATAAGAGTATGATTCAGAATAGCTAATAGGTGAACCTCCGTGAAACGAATAATTCTGTAGAAGCTCTGCATTTAATTTTGCCTCTTCATTTGCGCTCAGTTGTTTGTACCAATTTGCAATTGATTGATTTAAAAAGAGGATTGTATCACTTCGCGTAAAATCATCCCGTTCAGGAAAAATTACCCGATAACTTGCCCCATTAAAAGCATCATCCGGGTCAGGATCTGCACCCGAAGTAAATACATCGTCTGTATTGCTTTTACCATAATTCGGATCATTTAAAGCCAGATGAGAGACATAAAACACCGTATCAAGCGAATTAGCAAGCGATTGGAGTGTATTTATATCAGTTTCCGACTCCTGCATTAAAAAGTTATTTCGCAATTCGATCATATCAGGCAATAACTGATTCTCGATATGAGATTGCGGCAGGGCAAATAAAGTTCCAAAAGTCTGCGCCAGACCTAAACCGGTTTGCTTTACTAACAGCCAACTATTGTTAACAGGAGTAATGCCTGTGTAAACTTTGTATTTCGCAGTATTTTCAAAATACCTGGATCTGGGTATAATGGTAACGCATTCTGTAGATCCGTATGCGATATTGGTCGAATATCCAATAAAAACATCTGCATCTGCACCAACGTAGCCCGGATCACCGCTGGTCTGAAATTGAGTGGTGGTGGTGGTGGTAGTTTCAGTAGAATTGCTTCCACCAACAGTTTCTTCATGCACCACCCCTAATGTAAATCCATTCTTGCTTTTTAACCGATTGAATGGTTCCGGCCCCAAGCCCGGTAAAAGTAATCAGTTATGTACCTAAATCCTGAGTAAACAATTCGGAACCGGTATTATTCGCACTGCCTGTGTAAGTGGAAGATTCAGTAATTGTAACTCCCTTTTCCAGAAATGAATAGCTATTTGAACCTGGAGGGTCTCGCAATACCATTAAAACCTTATCGGGCCCTCCGGTAACAAAATTACGACCGGTTTGCTTGGCTCCGATAATGATGCCGTTAAAACCACCATTCCAATTTATTGAAGTTCTGTTGTCTTCATTCCCATAATATATTTTAGCAGAGATGGATCTTTTGGCAGATGTGAGTTCTGGCTCGGTTACCTGAAAGTTATAATTTGCAACCCCAAGGCTATCTGCTTCAACCTGGGAAATACCGGATATTGATAAATTATTATTAAATTCAATCGTCGCATCCTTTGTTGGAACTTCATCAGCCGGTACATCTGGTTTTGGGTTTCCATCTGAAGCATAATAGGTGTATTCTTCAAATACTTCTGCTTTGAAATTATAAAATGAATTTTGGTTAAAAACTGGCAATCCCAATAAATAATTTCCACCCGGATATAAATCAATGATCACATCATCAGAACCAAGCGTTTTTAAGGTGTACTCGGTCTCTCCATAATACGGCAATGAATTCCCGCTTTCATCCGATTGGGTGATTCTAACCGTGGGAGCATATCTTTTTATAAACTTTTGAGAATGGTTAACTTGTACCGAATCCGTATAATTTGTTTTAACCCA
>CAYNTB010000330.1:0-3450 GCA_964399905.1 uncultured Bacteroidales bacterium
TGATCAGCGAAAAAATCGCCAACAATAAAGTACCGATTATATGTACAACCCTTTTTTTGATAACTTTGCCCCTTAATTAAATACGCTAAATGAGCACTTTTATTTTAGGAATTGAATCATCATGCGACGATACTTCGGCTGCAGTAATCCGCGACACACATATATTGTCAAATGTTATTGCCAATCAGGACGTTCACAAAAAATATGGTGGTGTTGTACCTGAACTGGCATCACGTGCACATCAGCAAAATATCATTCCTGTTATTGAAAGTGCTTTACAAGAGGCAAATATAAACAAAAAACAACTCCATGCGATTGCATTTACAAGGGGTCCGGGATTATTGGGTTCTTTGCTGGTTGGAACCTCTTTTGCAAAATCCTTTGCACTCGGACTGAATATTCCCCTAATCGAAGTGGATCATTTACAAGCACATATACTTGCTCATTTTATCCAGGACCATCCGGATGATCAGGTTCCTGAATTTCCGTTCTTATGCTTAACGGTATCGGGTGGGCATACCCAAATTGTATTGGTGAAAGATTATTTCGACATGCAAATTATTGGCCAAACCATTGATGATGCAGCCGGTGAAGCCTTCGATAAAGCAGCCAAAATTCTGGGCCTGCCCTACCCTGGCGGACCGCTGATCGATAAATATGCCAAACTCGGCAAGCCCGATGCATTCCAGTTTCCGGAACCCAAAATTCCCAATCTGGATTATAGTTTCAGTGGATTAAAGACCTCTTTTTTATATAAAATAAGGGACGAATTAAAACTCAATAAAAATTTTATTTCGGAAAACAGGGACGATTTGTGTGCCTCCATCCAAAAAACCATTATTCAGGTATTGCTCAAAAAACTGGAATTGGCTGCCAAAGAACATCATATCTCTGAAATTGCCATTGCCGGGGGCGTTTCGGCGAATTCGGAATTAAGAAAAGTTTTAAAAGACAAAGAATCTGAATTGGGCTGGAAGGTTTATGTTCCTAAATTCGCCTATACCACTGATAATGCGGCCATGATCGCTGTGACAGGGTACCTGAAGTATGTCAGGAAAGAATTTACAGATCAGCGTATTACACCCTATACGAGAAAAGAAAACAATAGTTAGGGATTTAATTCAACAAACCTTTCAGGAAACCAAATTGTTAACCACTTTGTATCCGGATCATAATGATAATAATGTTTTGGAATTTTTCCGATGGGCATCTGCTCCTGAATATTTAGATTTAATAAATAATCGAAAAGATAGATGGCGTATTTTTTGCCGGCCATCCTTGCCAGATCATAGATATCACTCATTTTTATACGCTCCATTTCACTATTATAGAAAATCGTATAATGCCACATATAATCCCCTTCATAAATATCACTTTCTATATCATCAATAATTGTATGATTGGCATATAATACGGGAAATTGTTGAATAGCCAATGGGTTTCCCTTTAACTCGAACCATGCGTTTAAATTAATTGCATTCAGCGTTTTATCAAAATAATAGCTACCAACGCCTTCAACATCTTTATTGGTTCCGTAAACATTTGAACCCAACATAGATCTAAAATCTTCGGGGGCTGCACGTGTGTTCATTTCTTCCAGTTCCATCTGCACAAGCGTAAACTTATAATAATCATTGGCATGAAAGTCAATCGTATCAGAATGTTGTAATTCAAATTGAAAACCTAAAGCAATAAGCTCATTTTTAAGACTTTGCTCGCAATTTTTTAAGAATACAGAATCGTTGAGATATTTGAGATAGGTACTTTTATAATTATTGCTTGAGTCAACTACAGTCGGGTTTATATCTGTAATTTCATCCGGAATGTCGGATTTAAGATTTGTTTTTATCATTCTTTCCGGGAAATTTACCCAAATATGCTTACCCTCAAAATTCTTAAGATATGTTCGTGCAATTTTACGCTCTAAACTACATGAAGAAAATGACGACATGCCTAAAATAATTAGTAATGATACGCCAAATCCTTTCCATTTCATAATTCAATATTTGGTAAAACTGAGAATATAAGATTTGAATAATCACCAAACTTTATGCCATTTATCTTCTCAATCTAAGGGTCCATTTCAATAAAACCATCCGAATAGAATGTTTGCAACGATCTGGCCTTGTGATCATAATGAAAATATTTTTTGGGAAGCCGGCCTTCAGGTAAACCATCCTGAATAAAAAGATTGAGTGTATAATCAAAAAAGTTGATGGCATACTTTTCCCCGACAATTTCTGCAAGCTCATAAACCTTATCCATACTCATGGTATCAATGGTATATTCTGGATTATAGAATGTTCCTGTACTTTCCACTTCATCCAGCAGATAATAACTTGAATAAAGCACCGGGTATTTTTCATCTGGCATGTTGTTACGGTCCATTTCGAACCATGAATTCACATTCAGGGCATTCAAATATATTTTGAGGGAATCATCGTAAATATCAACGAATTCATAAGCGGGTCCAATATAAATATACTCTTCAATTTCCATTTGCTCCAGGTTCAAAACATAAGAACTGTCGTTGAGCGCAATAAATTGTTCGATATCATTCTCTTCATAAACTTTAAAGCCGTATTTTGTCAGCTCCCTGATCATCACTTCTTTGATTTTTTGAATGAAGGTGCTATCAATAATGGAATCCAGGAACAAGCTTCTGGCAGGTGAAGTTGAGTCAATTGAATAATTCGCAAGGCTATCGTTCAGAAAGAATTGTTTGGGTTTTAAATTTGTTTTAATGATGGTTTCAGGAAAAAATATAAGCACAGATTTTTCTCCTTCATAATACCTGATATAATCCTGACCCAGATAACGTTCGAAACTACAGGAAATAAAAATTGCCGATATGAGTGTAAATGTTAAAAACAAGATGATCCTGGATAATTTCATGCTCTAAAGTGATAAAAAATGAACAATTTAACAATTACAATACCAAAACTCAGTCTATACTTTCAACCAAATAAGCGGCATTATGGATCCATTTCAGTAAAACTATCATTATACCAGGTTTGTATAACTTTTCCCTGCCTGAAATAATGATAATAATAGGCCGGAATCTGGCCTTTGGGCATATGATCCTGTACATAAAGGTTGAGCAAATAATCGTAAAAATTGATGGCGTATTTTTTGCCCGAAAGTTCTGCAAGCTTGTAGATAGAAACTTCCCTTTACATCTTCATAAATATAATAACTCGAATACAGAACAGGGTACTTTTCAGTGGGCACCAGATTACGGTTCAATTCGAACCAGGCATTCAGGTTTAGCGCATTTACATCAACCTTGAAATTATAATCACCAGCATCAAAAAAATCATCAGCCGAGGCCTTTAATATATATTCTTCCAACTCAATTTGTGCCAGGTTTAAAACATAAGAACTATCGTTCAGAGCCAGAAATTCGCTCATATTATCTACCCCATAAACCTGAAAGCCATACAGGGATAA
>CAYNTB010000331.1:0-3448 GCA_964399905.1 uncultured Bacteroidales bacterium
CCCGACCTTGATCTGATTAAATTAAAAGGAATCAGCCCGGACTTAATAGCCGCTCATATTCAAAACTTTAAAACAGGTTTCCCATTCGCCAACTTGCATTCAGCAGCATCTGTCGGGCATGGCATTGTGCGTTTTGATGAAGATGAGATCAAAGAACTGACTGACTATTTTGAATCGAAGTCCAAAGAAAAAGACATCCTTAAATTTGTGCCTGCTTCAGGAGCTGCCAGCCGCATGTTTAAACATTTGTTCGAATTCAGGGATCAACAGATCAAAAATCGTGATTTTAATTCAGTTGCCTATTTTTTCGAGCATCTGCATGACTTTGCATTTTTTCAGGATTTGAAAGATATTATGAAATTTAATGGCCGGGATTTAGAGGAGTGCATGAAAAATAAAGATTATCTGAGCATCATCAACTTCCTGCTCGATTCTGAGGGATTGGATTATGCTTCATTACCCAAAGGATTGCTTAAATTTCACAACTATTCCACCGGAGCGCGCCTGGCCATCGAAGAACATTTAATTGAAGGGGCCATTTATGCAAAAAGCAAACAGTCGCTTGTAAAAATACACTTTACCGTATCACCTGAACATCTTGAAAAATTCCAGGCTTACATCAATATGCTACAGGAACATTACGAAAAACAGTTTAATATTAAGTACGAGGTGACTTTTTCAATTCAAAAGCCTTCAACCGATATGGTGGCCGTTGATATGAAAAACCAACCATTAAGAAATGAAAATGGAGCATTAATCTTCAGACCGGGAGGCCATGGTGCTTTAATTGAAAATCTGAATGATATTGATACGGATATCATTTTTATAAAAAACATTGATAATATCGTACCTGACAGGCTCAGGGAACCTACTTATCAGTACAAAAAACTGATCGCCGCACATTTGATGCGTTTACAGGAACGTTGTTTCCGATACCTGAAAAAACTTAAAGAAGCTCACATTTCTGAAGAATCAATCAATGAAATTGAAAAATATGCCCGGGAAAAATTGTGGATCGATTTAAGTGACCGGAAGCCAAATGAATCCAAATCGGGATATTTATTCAGAAAACTGAACCGCCCCATTCGTATTTGCGGAATGGTAAAAAATGAAGGTGAACCGGGAGGCGGGCCTTTTTGGGTGATAAATGAGGAGGGTTCAAAATCACTGCAAATCGTCGAAAGCTCTCAAATTAATCTGGATGATCCCCGGCAAAAAGAAATCATGAGCAAATCCACCCATTTTAATCCGGTTGACCTGGTTTGCGGAGTTCGTGACTTTGAGGGCAGGAAATTTGATCTCAGGGAGTTTGTGGATCCAAAAACAGGTTTTATCTCCATCAAATCACAAAACGGAAAAGAATTAAAGGCCCAGGAATTACCTGGTTTGTGGAATGGTGCAATGGCCAACTGGATCACGGTGTTCGTCGAATGCCCGATCATTACCTTTAATCCGGTAAAAATTATTAATGATCTTTTAAGGGATCAACACAGGTAGGGGATGATGATTGATGATTGATGATTGAAATTTTTTTCGATCAACTTTTATCTTTCATCTTTTTTCTTTTTTCTTTTTTCTTTTTTCTTTTATCTTTCATCTTTTATCTTTTATCTTTTTATGGTCTACTTTTTAATTGAGTATGTTGCAAGCACAGCAACAAATAGGGCTACAAAAAAAGTCATAAACCGGGCCGTAATCACCTCATCCATCCCTGTACTGATCCATATAATTGTAAAAAGCATTCCGACAATGATGGTTAACAGGGCAGCTTTTCCATGATATCGTTTCCAGAATAAACTCAACAACACGACCACAGAAAAAGTTCCGCCAATACCCGCCCAAACGTAACTCACCAGTGTAAAAATCAGTTGAGAAGGTGAAATATAAGATAAGCCCAGTGCAACAATAACCAGAACTCCTGTTATCAACCTCGATTTATACAATGATGTGGGTGCCGAAAAATCCTTTCTTTTTGAAAGGGGCTTGATCAGGTTTTCGGATAATTCAGTGGATGAGAGGATCAGAATAGAATTGGCAGTGGAAGTCATGGCCGCTATTGCACCCATTATCAATACTGCAGCTATGGCTGGCGGAAAAATTTGCAATAAAACAGCCGGCATTACGAATTCCTGGTCTTCAAGACCTTTTGGCCCAAAAATAGCCAGCCCGATCCAGCCCAAACTAAGTGCTCCAATATATGCTATTACTGTCCAGACAATTCCAATATTTCTTGCCTGTCTGGCTTGTTTTGCATCTTTGATCGCCATAAACCTCATACTGAGTTGTGGCTGACCGCCAAGATAACCGAAAAACCAGGAAAATCCACCTGCAATGGCTATTCCGGCCACAAAGCCCCCTGCACCGCCAGTTAATGACGTATAGTTTGGTCCCGCCATTTGCAGGGCCGAAGAAATTGAAGGGGCGAATATTTCGGGCTGATTTGCAATATAAAATATGCCAACAACAGGTCCGATAATCAAGGTGGCAATCATGACAATGGCCTGAATTACATCAGTATATACAACACTTCTGAAACCCCCGTATATGGTGTAAGGAACGATAATGGCGGCAGTAATAAAAATCCCAATCCGTGCATCCAGATTAAACATGGTATGCAATGTTTTTCCTCCACCTAAAAACTGGGCTCCCACATAAAAGAAAAAGAAAAATACGATGGTGGCACTTCCAACAATGCGTAGCCATTTACCATGTTCTCCATGCCGCATGGCAATAAATTCGGTGAAGGTATTCACATTATATTTTTCGGCAGCATCGCGCAACCGCCAGGCAATAACGGCCCAGGCTGTGATGATCCCTGCAACACAACCCAAAGCGGTCCATATTTCAGTTAAGCCTGTTGCATAGGCGGCACCCGGTAATCCGAGCAATGCCCAGGATGATTCCCCGGTGGCTCTTTCGGACAGTGCAGCTGCCCATCCTGGCAGCTTACGTCCAGCAATGGCATAATCCGAAGCAGATTTAACTTTTCTTCCCTGGTATATCCCGTAAATGATCAATAAGGTCATATAAACGACCATGACCAATATAAGCTGTGTTTGGTATTCCATTATGCAAATGATTATTTTTAATTCCTTATTTTTTAACCAAATCCAATGACAAAAAGCTAACGGCTAAAGACCAACGCCTATCGGCAATTCACCTAAGGTGCTAATCTACTAATTGTCCATAAATCATTTTCTAAAACATAAATAATCCGGTCGTGCAAACGATTTGGCCTACCCTGCCAGAATTCAAAATATTCCGGTATCAATTGATAGCCACCCCAGTGATCAGGCCGGATCAGTTTAGATTTTGAATTCTTTTTTTTATAGGCCATGAATGCCGCATCCAATTCGGAACGGTCTTTTATAACCGCACTTTTCCTGGATACCAGTTGGTGGAGATTTAAAAAAGGAAATTTTTGTGCCCAAAAGCGAAGATACTTACA
>CAYNTB010000332.1:0-3448 GCA_964399905.1 uncultured Bacteroidales bacterium
GAGAGATATCTTACAGGTTTTCTGACTTATATGCCATTTGACGATACCAGAAGACTCAGGAAAGAAGATTCAGATCTGCAAGTGCCATTTGGATTGAATACCCCAACTCAGACTGTAAATGTTGAACGATTTTTATATCCGAATGATGAGACAGAATCGAATACTTCTGCTCCAACTGATCCGGGTGCTTATGCCCCAACGGCTGTAAACCTTTAAAAAATTTGGTTTCTATTTAATAATAGGGAGGGCACAAAATTAGCCCTCCCTTCTGTTAAAATCCCGGAATTAAATTGTTCGGTTCTTTAATGCTTCAAATAATAATTAATACTTTTAGGCAATGGCTATAAATCTGGTATTCATATTAAGGCTGTTGCATTCATCAATCAGATATTTTAACAAATTAAAAACCATATAAAATGAAAAAAATTATCGTCTTCGGCATTTTATGTTTTTTTATCATTTTTAATGATCAGGCCAAAGCCTGTACTTCATTCATTATTTCCGGCAAGTACACTGCTGATGGAAAAGCCATCCTGTTTAAAAATAGAGATACAGGTGAAATGAAAAATTCACTGGCCATATTTAACGATGGCAAGTATAAATACATGGGAGTTGTTAATGGTACAGAAAAAGGTTGGAACAAAGCAATTTGGGGTGGCTATAATGAAGCCGGATTTGCCATTATAAATACTGCGGCCTATAATAATAACATCGGGGATACAACAAGCTTAAATGGTCATGATGGTATTTTAATGAAAATGGCACTGATGGTTTGTGGATCACTCGAAGATTTTGAATATTTTCTGGATACGATCACAAAGCCAATGGGCGTTAACTCTAATTATGGAGTTATTGATGCCAATGGAGGAGCTGCCTATTATGAAACAGGAAATTTTAAATACATAAAATGGGATGCCAATGATCCTGAAGTTGCGCCCAATGGTATTTTAATCAGAACAAACCACTCGATGAGTGCGGACTTAAACCAGGGTTTTGGGTTTAACAGGTATGATAATGCCAATCGTATATTAAACCTGGCATTGAAACAAAAGAACTTAAGTCCGGAATTTCTTTTTAAGGTGCTTCCACGCAGTCTTTATCACCCAAGAACTGACAGAGATTTGGCACTGAATTTGGCAGCAAATAAAAACTTCCCTAAATATGAATTTTTTGTTGATTTCATTCCCAGAATTTCAACTGCATCAACGTGCATGATTGTGGGTGCAAAAGACAGAGAACATACCGAGGATGCCATGATGTGGACCATCTTAGGTTTTCCTTTAACTTCCGTAGCGATTCCTGCCTGGTTATCATCAGGAGAAGTCCCGCAGGCACTGGCAATGGACAAAGATTATAAGTCACCCATCTGTACAGCAGCATTAACTTTTAAGGACGAATGTTTTCCAATAAAAATAGACCATGGTGAAAACTATATTAACATCGCTGCGGTTATTAACCAGGAAGGTGATGGTTATCTGCAATTGCTCCAACCCATCGAGAAAGAAATTTTTACCAAAGCAAATATTTTGATCAATGAAATGGAAAATGGTTCCAAATCAAAAAAGGATATTAAATCTTATTATGAGTGGGTCGATAAATATTTGTCAGAAACTTATCAGGATAACTTTAATTATAACTTATTCGGGAAATTATAGTATCATACAGGCCGTTAATTTATTTTGATTTAACCCTTTGATTATTCGAAGGACCTTTAATTTGAAATCAAACTATTCATTGAGGAAATAATTCAAATAGAGTGTGTTAAAAAATAGTTAATTGGCTAAATCGCATCTGTTTTTTTGCATTTTTTTTAGTAAATTTGCGGCCTTATTCTACGAATCTTTTAAAACTACTAATGAAAAATTTGATGAAAAAAACATACATTTTAACCCTTTTGCTCGCGTTGATTTCAATATCCGGAATCGGTCAGATATTTGAACCCGTTCAATGGAGTTTTTCCAGCAAGGATTTAGGGAACAATGAGTATGAACTTATATTTAAAGCCGAAATTGATGAGCCCTGGCATCTGTACTCACAAAAAATTGAGATGCAGCCTCCGGCAACACTCTTTACCTTTGAAGAAAATCCTGCGGTAGAATTTATCGGTATCGTTGAAGAATCGGAATCAATCGAAATATTTGATCCCAATTTTGAAATAATGATCCGGTATTTTTCGCATGAAGCGGTTTTTACCCAAAAAATTAAGATTGCTGAAAATGCACTTGTAAACGTAAAGGGAAGTATCGAATTTATGAGCTGCGATGATGCCCAATGCCTGCCACCAACCGACATTGAATTTGAGTTTAAAGATTTGGGTAACGGAACAGCAAGCGATGCAGCAAATGTACCGACGGCAGATGATGCCACTGAAACAAGCAATTCAGAAACACAAGACAATTCCTTATGGGTTTTCTTTTTTATTGCCTTGATGTCGGGTTTTGTGGGGGTGTTAACACCCTGTGTTTATCCCATGATCCCGATGACGGTTACTTTTTTCATGAACAGCAGCAAAAATAAAATCCAGGCTAAAACCAATGCCATGGTTTATGGACTGTCCATCATCGTAATTTATACGTTTATTGGGGTTTTGGTATCTGTTTTATTTGGCTCCGATTCGATAAAAAGTGTGAGTAGTCACTGGATCACAAATACGATTTTCTTCTTATTATTTGCGGTTTTTGCGGCTTCCTTTTTCGGCTTATTCGAATTTGTTTTGCCATCAAAGCTGACCAATAAATCTGATCAGCAAGCAGATAAAGGTGGAATTATCGGAGCCTTTTTTATGGCGTTAACATTGGTACTGGTTTCATTTTCGTGTACAGCACCTTTCGTTGGCGGAATATTGGTTGAAGCTTCAACCGGTAGCATCATTATGCCTGCCGTTGGGATGTTCGGATTCTCCCTGGCTTTTGCCTTACCATTTACATTGTTGGCACTCTTCCCTTCATGGTTGGGGAAATTACCAAAGTCGGGTGGCTGGCTGAATTCGGTAAAAGTTGTGCTTGGTTTTATCATTCTGGCCCTGGGATTAAAATTCCTGTTGGTTCCAAATCAGGCACTGGGCTGGGGATTAACCCGCGAATTTTTCATCGCCATCTGGATCGTATTGTTTACATTGATGGGTTTCTATCTGTTGGGTAAGATAAAATTCTCGCACGATAGTGATGTAAATCATATCAGTGTGCCCCGTTTATTTTTGGTCATTGCTACTTTCACATTTGTGGTTTATTTACTGCCCGGAATGATCGGAGCCCCATTAAAAGCAATTTCGGGATTCTTACCAACAGAATCTTCATTTGATTTAGTGGAATTGATTGGGAAAAATCAGACCGTTGTTACAAAGGCAAATCCCAAATCAGAAATTTGTGAAGAACCCAGGTACAATGATATTTTTGAACTCCCTCATGGCTTACAGGGATATTTTGATTATGAGCAGGGAATGGCTTGT
>CAYNTB010000333.1:0-3443 GCA_964399905.1 uncultured Bacteroidales bacterium
ACCCTGAAGATGAAAATGCAGGCAAAAGAACCTTGTATTTTTCAAAAGAATTATACATCGAAAGGGCCGATTTTATGGAAAATCCTCCGGGCAAATTCTTTAGGTTGGCACCGGGAAAAGAAGTCAGGCTGAGGTATGCATATATCATAAAATGTAATGAAGTCATAAAAAATGCCAATGGTGAAATCATTGAACTTCGTTGTAGTTACGATCCCGAAACCAAAAGTGGAAGTAGTACGGTCAGTCGCAAAGTGAAAGGAACCATCCACTGGTTATCGGTAAAGCATGCGATAGGTGCTGAAATTCGATTATACGATCGCCTGTTTAAAAATGAAAATCCGGATGAGGCTGAGGAAGGAAAGGATTTCATTTCTAATTTAAATAAAGATTCTTTAAAAATTGTAAATGGATTTATTGAGCCTTACCTGAAAGATGCACAAGTCGAAGCTAAGTATCAATTTGAGCGTAATGGATATTTCTGTGTTGACAAAGATTCGGCACCTGAACGACTTGTTTTTAACAGAACAGTGCCATTAAGAGATTCATGGTCAAAAACATTAAATAAGTAAATTCGACTGGCTTAGAGTTTATGTTTAACCCTTTCTGGGCTATAATTTGATCGTGCTCATCACGAAGAATCTCCTGTTAGTATAAACAATCATAAATTATTAAAAAGTATTGTTAAATTTATTGGTTAATCACCAAAAATTTAACAATGAAAAAGATATTTTTAATCCTTGGCTTAAGTTTGTTTTTCACTGTTTCTGCGAATGCCCAGCTTACCGCTTTTACCTCAGAAGATGCCTTAAAAGTAAATTCTTTTAGTCTTGCAGATGTAACAAATGATGGTAATTATATCGCGGGCTTTATCCGATCGCGAATGGACAGGCTCAATATCGACCATAAAAGATATGGCGATCCAAATTATGTCGCACCCAATACCAGCGAACTTGTAATAATCGACACAAATTCAGGCTCTAAAAAAAGGCCCTTCGAAAATAAGGAGGTCTTCGGAAATGTTAAGTGGTCGCCTGATGGAAAATCGCTGGCTGTTATCAAATATGATGAGGGTCAGTTTAATTTGTATATGTACGATTTGTTAAAAAATCAAATAAAAAAAATTAAAATCGATACGAAAAAGAAAATTTCTTCCGGTTCTGAGCTAAACTGGATTCCTAATTCAGGTGGTATTATTGTTTCTCTGAGGGAAGATAATTGGAGTGTTAGAGCGGATTCTTTATTCAAAGAAGCCACTATTGGGCCGGTTACTGTTTACGATTCAAAACAAGATTTTCTTAAATGGGATGTCATTAGAAATCATTCAAATCTGGAAATACTGGCAATGATCGATCTTAAAAATGGCAAAACCAAAGTGTTAACCGAAGAAGGATCGTTCAGGAACTTGAAAGTTACTGAAGATGGTAGCAGCATGGTGTATATTCAAACGTATCCGCTAAAAACAGTTTATGATCGACGTGGAGGTACCGAATACGAGCTAAATAAAATTGACCTAAATTCATTTTCAGTCTCTAATATTGAGAAGAAAACCAAAAAAGGATTAAATCTGACTTTCAATAGTACAAATAGCTTATATGCGTATGCTGATTCTGGTAAAGTATTTATCAGATCAATAGCGGAAGAAAAATCAAAACTGATTTCAGTGGATACAACTGAAATACTTAAAGGAGATACGGTAAAGGTAAAGTTCTCAATTGAACGTTGGAGCCCCGACGATAAGTATATTCTGGCAAGTTCAAAAACGGGTTATTGGTTGTTACCTGTGGAAACAGGTGAAATAGTAATGGTATATGACTTTCCGGAAGATAAAGAAGCATCACCTAATTTAAATATTGTCGATTGGAGTCCGGATTCAAGATATTTGTATATGTCTTATTCAGCAAAAGATAGATGGGAAAGAGGAATTGTCAGATACGATTTAGAGTCAAAAGAAATATTGGATTTAGTAAAAGATCAGAATTTATACAGCAGGTGGACAATGTCTAAAGACGGCAGTAAATTTTTTGTGAATTTCTCAGATGGTAACGATCCTTCGGATTTGTTTGTTTATAAGAATAATTTTAGCGAAAAGCTGCAATTAACTGATTTAAACCCCTGGATAAAGACTAAAAAAATCAGTAAGTCTCAATTAATCAAATACCGTGATTCGGATGGTAAGGAATTATATGGTGTACTTTATTATCCGGTAGATTACGAGGCTGGCAAAAAGTATCCGATGGTTTGCGAAATTTATGAGACATTTTTCGATAATGGTTACAGTATGTCAATGAATTTGTTGGCGAATGCCGGTTATTTCGGTTTCAAACCGTCCGTAAATCTGGAAATGGGATATCCGGGCGAGGCCTGGATAAAGGGGATTACTTCAGGGATCAATAAATTAATTGATGAAGGTTTAGTGGATGAAGAAAGCTTAGGTGTTCAGGGAACTAGTTATGGTGGATATGCGACCTCTTTATTGATTACACAGACGAACCGTTTTGCTGCTGCAATTAACATTTCAGGAAAAGCCGATATTATCAGTTTTTTGGGAGATAGCCCACGAATTGGTACCAGAAATTATTCTGCCGCTGAGGTGGGTCAGGATCGTATTGGAGAATCTCTCTGGGATGCACCCCTTAAATATTTTGCAACAACTGCAGTATTATATGCAGATAGAGTAAAAACACCTCATTTATTATTAACAGGAGAAGGCGATTGGAATGTTCCGGCGGTCAACTCGAGGGAAATATATTATGCCCTGCGACGACTTGGAAAGGAAGTCATGTGGGTAAATTATTATAATGGAGGCCATGGTGCTGGCGGCGCAAGTACTGAAGCAGATTTTCATGATCAATGGGAACGAATTATAAATTGGTATGAAAGTCATTTTAATAAAGACAAAAGCATAAAGGATATTAACAATTAATATAAACAAACATGAAAAAGTTATTTCTACTATCATTGACCATATTCTTTAGTATTGGCGCAATGGCGCAGCCAAGCAAAAAAGAATTAAAAAATAATAAAGAGAAGTATTATTCATTGGAATATTTGACGCAGCAATCAACTGTCGAGAAATTTGGAAAAATATCAGATGCCATTTGGTCATTTGCCGAATTAGGAATGCAGGAATTCAAGTCATCAGAACTTTTAGCATCTACGCTGGAGGCGGAAGGATTTACGATTAAAAGAGGAGTTGCTGATATGCCAACAGCTTTCGTGGCAAGTTATGGCAGTGGAAAGCCTGTAATTGCAATACTTGGCGAGTTTGATGCTTTACCTATGTTGTCGCAAAAAGGAAGAGTACCTTTTCAGGATCCTTTAGTGGAAGGTGACCCCGAACATGGCTGTGGACATAATACGATGTGTAAAGCAGCCGTTCATGTGGACCAAAACCTAAGAAGAAATCCTCGACCGACTCGACCGCCACCGTAAGCAAGTTTCAT
>CAYNTB010000334.1:0-3440 GCA_964399905.1 uncultured Bacteroidales bacterium
AAAGTGATCTTGATCCCTTCCCCTACCCTTTCAACTTTTGCATCCTTTAAATCTGCCTGCATTTCTGCAACTTGTTTGTCCATATATTTCCCGATCAATACTCCGGCTGTTCCGCCTACTGCGGCTCCTATAATGGCACCGGCAGCCGTATTATTTGCCCATTTTCCAATCAGGGCTCCTACCGCGGTTCCACCGGCTACACCAATGGCTGCGCCTTTTTGTGTATTATTCATGGTTTTGCATCCCACCATAAACTGGAGCAATAAAATGATAGCAATAACTATTTTTAACTTTTTCATTTTTAATGGTTTTAGTGTTGATCAAATGTATTGAAATTAAAGTAAAAAATCAATAGACAACTGAAGGTCTCATATTCAATTTTTTGATTTTTAAATTATCATTCTTATATTTAAAAATCCTAAAACCTAACTAGCTATGAAATTAAAATCTATTCTAACTGGGTTATTTTTTTTATTTATATTATCTCATTTCTCATATTCCCAAGAACAAGAAGATATAAAATACGATTTTTCCAATTTTAAACCCATTACTCCTGAAGCGTTTGTAGAAAGTTATTTTGGCATACTGAAAGAAGCTTATGAAATAGACCCCAATTCAATTACTGAAGGAATATATAAAATTGTAAAACCACCACCTGAGGGAAGTCGTTACAGACCCACAGTTTACATGATTCAATTATATTCTGCACTGGTTGAAGATGCAATTTATGAATGGGCACAAAAATCAGGTTATGACATCGCTTATACCGTTTATACTGGCAGTGAAAATTTTAGTGTCATATCGGAGTGGGGTAATCATCTTGCGCCAAGCCTTGGTCATGGACGACACGTATCACATCGTCCTGATAAAACAATACTTGAAGAATTCCAGGAACAAAACAGCAAATATACCGGGGAAGTGACAACTACTGGTAACAGAACATGGGTATCAAGTGTCAACGGCATTCCGGCCTTATTTTCTATAGGCCGTGCTATAACTGCATCCAGGCAACGAGTTATGGATGAACAGAAAATATTCACTCCTAATAGAGATGCTTCTAAAGGCGATTGGATAAATTATTTTACAAGTAATTCAAACAGTTTTAACGGATCAATCAGTCTAATGGATTCAAAATATGGATCGTGGAGTGCGTCTTGTGGAAATTATAGCGAAACAAGTCCTGTTACTGGAAGCGTTGGTCCGGCTGAATCAATGCTGTCATCAGTACTCTCCTATTGTGAAGCAAAAATAAATACGGCCCAACAGCTATTCTATAAAAAAATGGGAATTGAAGTTGAAGAAGCAGAAATATCGGATGACAAAGGCAATGAGATTGTTGTTGAGGTGAGTGCAGATGGATATATTACCGAAACCCGTGCCTTGCAAAAAAGAGATTTGGAAACCTCCGAAATTTTGTTTAGCGGGCATATTTATGACAAAGAAGGAAATCCCATCGATAGTGCAAATGTCAAATTAAAAGGATTGGGGGCAGAAACCTTGACAGATGAGAGCGGGATATTTAATCTGTTCGCCAAAGCCGGTGGTAAAGAACCCTATTCGGAAAGCATGGACATAAAACTCCAGAAAATAGGAATAACCATCAGCCATGAAGAATTGGGTGATTATGATGAGAATAAGCCATTCGGAATTGTTTCAGACGGCTTCACTACGCTAATGCTTAAAGTGAATGCCAAAGGCATCCGACCAAATACAGTTTCTGTTAAACAACCTGATCTTGGAAGTTTTGTGGAACAAACCATGTTGAAAGTCCCCCTGGTTCTGGATGCAAATGGTGAAGGGGAAATGGAATATGTTCCTCCTGCCTATTTAACAAATGAAGATCTTAGTAAAAAGCTTGAAGTCCCTGGGCTTGGCCAGCTCAGTTTACCATTTCTATGGGTTGCCGAAGTCCCGATACAGTTTACCTACGAAGATGAAGAAGGTAATCCAGGAACCTTTGAAATAAAAATCTTTGTCACCAGGCCACCTGTGTTTCCAATCCACGGTTTTACTGGAGATTTGTCAACTTGGGCCGATTTAGCAGTATTTTTAAGAGAACAGAAATACAATTTTGTCCTGAGGGAATATTACATAGGCCCCGCCGATGAGTCAACCATTGAACGTCAATCCCAGAAACTGGGGCAGTACATTCAAAACACACAGAAAGCTTATCGGGAAAGTGGAATCCTTCAAACCAGGGTTGATATCGTTGCACACAGTATGGGCGGACTCATCAGCAGGCATTATATCAGCAACATGGCTAAATACGGCACAAAAGCCGGAATTGTAATCCCTTATAACGTAAAACTTTCAAGAGAAGAACTGGCGGCACAAAGGTTTAAAACGCCGGTCAAGATAGTTGATATCCGAAAACTAATCATGGTGGGTACTCCTAATCATGGAGCAACATGGATTGATGGAAGAATTGGATATTTAGGTGCTTATTTAGGTAATGTTCATGAAGTCGCTAATTCACAGTTAAGATCTAATAGCCAGTTTTTAGCTAATTTAAATGCAGGAGAAAACGAAGGACGACATCTCGACGCCAATGTACAGTATGCCCTTTTATACGGGCGCAGAAGGCTTAAATCTCTTTACCCACCGGATAATCTGAAATTTAAATACACCGACCCGGTTGCCTTGGCACGTGGATATGTAACCCAAGATGATGGCGTCGTTATGGTTTCTTCAGCCAAATTAAATGGGGTTATTGACTATGCTTTTCCCGAAAAGATTGATAATCCATATGGATTTATACATTCACCATCTCTTAGTTTCCCGTTCGTAGGAGATAAATCAATTACGACTGACATCGAAATATTTAATAAAATAAATGAATTATTACTTGAAGACATAATACGCGTGCCTCTTAAAAATTCATTTGCCAAAGTTTTTGATAGCGAAGGGGAAGTCTATATGAGATATTATTCTTCTGAGGTTTGGCAGCCTCTACCTGCCAGCACCAATAAAAAACTTGAGCATTATTGGAGCCAGTTTAAAACCGGAGAAGGACATACCCGAATTGCTTTCTTCCAGAATAATTATCACTGGGGTTCTATCAACATCGAGCCGAACACCATTCTTCGAATTGAAAATGCTTCACCTGAGTTGGTTGAAGTTTATTTACAACAAGGAAAAGCAAGGTTTACCTCCCGAAAACAACAAGGGGGTAGCTTCGAAATAGCCATGGGTGATGAAACTGAAAAATGGTATAATTTCAATCCGAAAGCGTTAGTAATGGATATAAACACCGATTTTATTATCGATAAAAATGATTTTATAAAAGTTCAATCAATAAAAGGTGGAGTTTCTGTCGGGATTTCGGATGAAGTTGTCGAAAACATAAGAGGCAAAAAAATTGATGGAAACGAGGGGGTTGAACTAACTGCTACAAATGAAATGATTGACAGCCCATTACCTGAAAGCGGCTGGTGGTCAGC
>CAYNTB010000335.1:0-610 GCA_964399905.1 uncultured Bacteroidales bacterium
TTGGCGGCGAGATCACAGAAGGGGCAGGTGCATTGTTGATTGTCCGGCATACTGGTCTTTCTCCCTCAGTAGTCCACCCGGCTGGATTCTGCGCTTGGGGTGCGGGTTGGTCAACCGGGAACTCGCTGCGTCCACCTGCGCGAGTGCCTCAATCCCACATGACGGCACACCCGCCCTCCCGCATATCCTCCCCACACCTCGGACACGGCCCGCCCGTCTTCCACCGGACGAACCTGTGCGCGGCGTCCTTCGGACACCGAATCCCCTTCAGCCCGCCCCTGATCCCGCGCGGTCCGATGACGTCCTGCGGCTTGTCCTCGGCTACGGCGTCGTAGAGTTCGCGGCAATCGCGGCACAGGATCGTCTTCCATGATTCCGGGAATTTCTTTGTCCAGCATCGGTCGGACAACCTCAGGCGTAAAATCCTTTGGGCCGATCCCTGTTCCGCCGGTTGTAATGATAATATCCGTTTTCCTGCGAGCTGCATCTTCCATCAATAATTCCAGTTGCTCAGGATCATCAGCAATAATGATATTATCAACTTCGTGCCTCCAGCCTATCTTTTCAAAATATTCATTCAGAATATTTGTAATTTCAGGACCGCTCCTGT
>CAYNTB010000335.1:643-3436 GCA_964399905.1 uncultured Bacteroidales bacterium
GAACTAGCACGATCGCTCAATGTAATTACCCTCATTTTAAAAACTTTTGGGACATAAGTAAAAACTTCACCGGCCTTTAACTTAGCCCCCTTTTTTACCCGCACAAAAATTCCTTCTTTCGGCATAACACAATTCCCAACTTCCCGGTAAATGGCGCAATTATCACCATGGCATTTTTTTCCGATTTGAGTAACCTCAAGCTCAATATTTTCACTTATCAACCTATCGAATGGTTTGGCATGATAAAGCTCCATCCCTTTGGTGGTAATATTTTCGGCAAATTCCCCAAATTTTATTTTTCGTCCCGCTTTTTTTTCAAACTTCTCTACACTTTCGATGGCCAGCATGCTTACCTGCCGATGCCAGCTCCCGGCATGTGCATCATTTTGCACTCCTTTATCGTTGAGTAAAATTTCATCAACACTATGCTTAACGGTTCCCTTTTTTTCGGAAACATTTACTGATAATACTTCTATGGATTTTTCTTTCATTAATTTCTGTTTTTGGCAGCCGACAATCCGGCCAGATGAGCGGTTGAAAATGCGATCTGTAAATTATATCCGCCTGTATCCGCATCAAGATCAATTAATTCGCCCGCAAAAAATAGGTTTTTTATTTTTTTAGACTCCATTGTGGCTGAATCAATTTGGTTCAGATCAACGCCACCTGCCGTGATAATAGCCTCCGAAAAAGCCCCAAGGCCGTTCACGATCAGGTTAAAATTTTTCAAATTTAAAATTATTTTTTCGATGTCTTCCTTTTTAAGTTCCTTTACAGGTTTTAAGGGAGTTAATTTAGCTTTTATTACAAAAAAGCCTATCAATTTAGCCGGCAATAGTTTTCTTAACAAATCCCTGATCAGCAAATTCGGGTTTGCATCCAATTCGCGCTGAATGCGGTTTTTTATTTTGAGTTCGCTAAGGGCCGGTTTCAAATCAATGGAGAATTTGAGCAGTCCTTTTTTTTCGAGCATCGGCCCAAGCTCCCGGCTCAGCGACAAAACAACGGGCCCCGAAATTTGATGCCTCAAAAATTGCAGTTCCCCGAACCGTTCAACAAGCATTTTTTCCTGCTGATAAACTCGCACATTGATGTTTTTCAACATCAGCCCGTTAAGTTCAGCCGGGATTGTTTCCTTCAGGTTCAACGGCACAAGTGCGGGTCGGATGGCATTAATGTTATGCCCGGCCTGTTTTGCCAGCTTATAACCATCGCCGGTTGATCCGGTGGCAGGATAAGAGGCACCCCCGGTGCAAAGGATTACAGATTTGGAATGGTACGCTTTCCCGTTTATCAGTTTAACCCCAATGATATTATTACCCTGAATCAGAAGTTGATGAACCCTGGCATTATTCTCCATCCTGACTTTTGATTTCTGCAACCAACGATGCATTCCATCCACTACATCCTGTGCTTTGTCGGATTGTGGAAATACCCTTTTGCCGCGTTCAATTTTAGTTTTAATATGAATGGAATGAAAGAATTCAATCAGCTCCTCAGCGAAAAAAACAGAGAAAGCTTTGTTCAAAAAACCTGCTTGTTCCCCAACATGTTCAAGAAATTCGTCAGTAGAACAAAGGTTGGTCAGATTACATCTTCCTTTTCCGGTAATGCGCAATTTTCGTCCGGGTCGAAACATTTTTTCAAGTAAAAGAACACTTGAACCCTGATTGGCTGCAACGCCGGCAGCCATCATTCCGGCTGCCCCTCCCCCGACTACAATCACATCATAATTAATCATCAAATGCTCAAATCAGTTTTAGTTTTTTCAATCAATCGGATATCGCCCAAAACCATTTCTTTATCCACCGCTTTGCACATGTCATAAATCGTAAGCAAAGCAACACTGGTTGCCATTAGTGCTTCCATTTCCACCCCGGTTTGGCCAATGCATTTAGCCATCGCTTCCACCTCAATACCTTTTTCGGTAAGCCTCGTTTTTACCTCGACTTTTGATAAAGTCAATGGATGACAAAGCGGAATCAGATCGCTGTTTTTCTTGGCCCCGAGTATTCCCGCAATTTCAGCCACAGTCAAAACATCCCCTTTTTTCATTTTATTTTCCCTGATCAAATCAAGTGTGGATGATTGAAGTTTGATAAATCCCGCAGCCCGGGCTACCCTTACTTGATCCGGCTTGTGGCTTACATCCACCATTTTGGCCTTACCTTCGTCGTCGATGTGAGAAAACTTTTTCATTGACTATTTTTTTATAGCTTATTGCTTATTTTTTATTGTTGATTGCTTATTTTCAATTTTTATGATAATCAATATTTATATTATCGCTGTATAAATTCAATTTAATCTTTACAACTTATCGATCATCAATAGTCAATCAAAAATAATCACTCAAAAATAATCATTCACCTTCAGCCTCCAATATTATAAAAATCCCCGCTTTTGTTATATGTTCCGGATTTTGGTTTATTACCAACCGCCTGTAAAATGGCTTCTTCTGCACCCAATTCCCTGACATTGTATGCCAGATCGCTAAACAAACAAGGCTTTATGTTTCCATCTGCTGTTAATCGCAGGCGATTGCAGTTTTTGCAATTACCCCCTTCTCCTCCTTCAACAACCGAAAATTCGCCGGTTTTTAAATTCATTTGGTGAATAAACCTCACCTGAAGATCATTCTCAAGACAATACTTTGCAACAGCACGTGCATCTTCTTCATCCGAGGATTTCCAACCCACACAATTTACTTTAATCGGATTAAGTCCGGCTTTTTTGGCTGCTTTTATTCCGGCCAGCACATGCCCGATTTCACCGATTCTTGTAATTTCTCTAAAC
>CAYNTB010000336.1:0-3418 GCA_964399905.1 uncultured Bacteroidales bacterium
ACCGGTTTTTCCCATGGTCCCAAAACCATGAGCATCATCCACAAGTAAACGGAAATTAAATTTCTTTTTCAACTCAACGATTTCATCGAGTTTGCCCAGGTCGCCAGACATACCGTAAACACCTTCTGTGATAACAAGAATCCCGCCACCGGTTTGTTCAACGATGTTTTTCGCATGGCTCAGCTGCAATTCCAGCTTTTCTATATTGTTGTGGGGATAAACAAATCTTTTACCAATATGTAAGCGCATACCATCGATGATGCAGGCATGAGCTTCTGAATCGTAAACGATTACATCTTTCCTGTTAACAAGAGAGTCGATGATGGAAACCATTCCCTGGTATCCATAATTCAATAAGAAAGCAGATTCTTTACTTACAAAAGCAGCAAGTTCATTTTCTAATTGCTCATGAAATTTGGTTTGGCCCGACATCATACGGGCACCCATTGGATAAGCCATACCGTATTTGAGGGCCGCGTCAGCATCTGCTTTGCGCACCTCAGGATGGTTTGCCAATCCAAGATAGTTATTTAAACTCCAGGTGAGTCGTTCTTTTCCCAAGAAATTCATTCGGGGGGCAATTTCGCCTTCTAACTTTGGAAATGCAAAATATCCATGTGCTTTGTCAGCATACATCCCCAGAGGGCCCATATCACTGGTACACTTGTTAAATATATCCACTGTGCAGTTGTTTAGTTTATAAATTATTTAAGATGCAAAATTAAAAATTATAATGATTATTTCAAATTGCTTATTCATATTGTATTTTTAGGCCGGAATGTTAAAAATATTTAAAAAGAGGGCTAAAAAGTATATTATAAAATAAATGGTCTTTTATGCCGTTTTTTGTTTTAATAAAATTTGTAATTTTGCGCCATGATTAAGAGCGGATTAAGGATATTTGTTTTTGCGTCGCTGGTTGTACTCACATCCTGCGGACAGTACCATAAAGTACAGAAAAGTAAGGATTACGAACTCAGGTACAAAACAGCAGTAGATTATTACAATGCTGAAAAATATTATCGTGCAATCAGTTTGTTTGAAGATTTGAAAGCAATTTACAAGGGAACCGATAAAGACAAGGAAATACAGTATTATATCGCAAACAGCTACTACAACCAGCGGGATTATATGTTGGCAAGTTATTATTTTGATCAGTATGTCACCAGCTTTCCAAAGGATGACCGGACTGAAAATATCAGCTTTTTGAGTGCCTATTGTTATTATCTAGATTCACCCAAATACAGCCTTGATCAGGAAAACACAATTCTGGCAATGCAAAAATTACAAATGTTCATCAATCAGTACCCCAACAGCGAACATTTGGATGAATGCAATGAGTTGACGGATAAGTTGCGTTCGAAATTAGAACGTAAAGCGTATGAAACGGCAATGCTATATTATAAAATATCTGATTTCCAGGCAGCGGTTGTATCTCTGGAAGGGGTTTTGAAGGATTTTCCGGAAACTTCATACCGCGAAGAAATTTTGTTCCACATATTAAAAGCAAGTTATACTTTTGCCAGCCGCAGTATCGAGGAAAAACAAGCCGAACGATACGCCGTTGTATTTAAAGCCTACGACAAATTATTGGCCAGCTATCCTGAAAGTAAATATCTGAAGGAGGCGCAGGAGATTTATCAAAATTCTTTAAATTTTAAAAATACCGAAGAAAATGGATTATAAAAAGGTAAAAACTGTTACCACAGCAGTAACCCGAAATAAAAATAATTTTTATGCACAAACCGGCAATATTTACGAAACCGTTGTTGTTTTGTCGAAACGTGCAAATCAGATTTCTCTCGAAATGAAAGAGGAACTGAATAAAAAACTTGCCGAGTTTGCCAGCCCGTCAGATAATCTGGAGGAAGTGTTCGAAAATCGCGAACAAATTGAAATTGCAAAATATTATGAACAACTCCCAAAACCTACATTAATTGCGGTTCAGGAGTTTTTGGATGGAAATATTTATTTCAGAAAACCTGAAGAAAGTCCAGCCGGCTTATAAATGCAATAATTATGCTGACTGGTAAAAACATTCTGATCGGTGTAACCGGTGGAATTGCTGCCTATAAAATTCCATCACTGGTGCGATTGCTTAAAAAAGCAGGGGCCAATGTTCAGATTATTATGAGCCAGATGGCAAAAAACTTTGTCACCCCACTTACTTTATCTACAGTCTCGGGCAAGCCTGTTTTGAGTGAATTTTTTCATAAAGAAACCGGCGAATGAAACAGCCATGTGGAATTGGGAATGTGGGCGGATGTCTTTTTAATTGCGCCCGTTACTGCCAGCAGTATGGGCAAAATGGTAAATGGGATCGCCGATAACTTACTGATAACGACTTATCTTTCGGCTAAATGCCCTGTTTTACTTGCTCCTGCCATGGATCTGGATATGTATAAACATCCTTCCACCCTCAAAAATGTGAACGAATTACGTGCCAGGGGCCATCTTATTATTGAACCGGGAAAAGGCGAACTGGCCAGTGGACTTTGTGGTGAAGGCCGCATGAAAGAGCCGGAAGAACTGTTCAATATCATTCAGCAACAGTTAAAAAAAAAAGCTGACCTGACAGGGAAAAAAATACTTATTTCGGCAGGGCCTACCTATGAAGCCATTGATCCGGTGCGGTTTATAGGCAATCATTCTTCGGGTCTTATGGGTTATGAGCTTGCCAGCGAATGTGCAGACAGAGGGGCAGAGGTGATACTGGTAAGTGGCCCGACAAACCTTAATATTTCGCATCCTCGCATACAAAAAATTGAAATCAGATCGGCAGAAGAAATGTATGTGGCATGTACCGGTGAATTTGCCGGGATGGATGTTGCCATCATGGCTGCCGCTGTTGCCGATTTTAAACCTAAATCTGTGGCTGCCGAAAAAATAAAGAAGTCTGTAAAGCTTACTTCAATCGAGCTTGTTCCAACCAAAGATGTTTTAGCCAGTCTGGGTGAACTTAAAAAAGAACATCAAATATTGGTTGGTTTTGCCCTGGAAACAAATAATGAAATCGAGAATGCGAAAAGTAAGCTCGAAAATAAAAAGCTCGATTTGATCGTTCTTAATTCATTGCAGAACGAAAAAGCAGGTTTTGGTAAAAATACAAATCAGGTTTCGCTGATTGATAAAGCGATGAATGTCGTTGATTATACAGCCAAAACAAAAAGGGAGGTTGCTGCTGATATTATTGATAATATTGTGAAAATGATTCAGAACTAAAAATGAAAAGACTTTCAAGAAAATTATCATTGCTCATCGTGCTTATATTGGGGTTTACCGCTTTAGGTGCCCAGGAAATATATTGCACGGTTCAGGTGGCCTCACCCCGGATTGAAGGAACGGACAGGCGGGTTTTTGAAAGTATGCAGACCGCGATTTACGAATTTCACATTTTGATTTTGGTAATCAATAATAA
>CAYNTB010000337.1:0-3416 GCA_964399905.1 uncultured Bacteroidales bacterium
ATCCAGGATTTCGGAATATCCTCCGGGCAACTGCCCGATGGTCTCACTGAATGTTTCATAAGCACTGGCCAATGAATCCAATACATTGTCGCCGGGCTGCTTATCAACATGTTCTGATAAAAGGCGCAGACACTTTGTTCGGTCTTCAAATTCGCGTTTTTTCTTTTCGGCTTCTGCTTTGGCGGCGGCTTCGCCTTCCAAATCCCTGATACGGTTACGGATCCTGCCCATCGTTGTCCTCCCTTCACTGATACCTCTGTGAATTTGATCTGATTCTTCTGAAATCTGGCCGGTCGTGCTTTCAGCATCTTGCACATCTTTATTGAGGTCGTTTAACATCAATTCCAAAGCCTGCAATGCATTCCTGATATTTTGCTGGATCTCTTCACATTCGCCAATACTTGCAATGGGAGCAGGTGTAAAATTATTCCCCAGTTGGTCAATTCTGTTTTTTAATTCATCCAGCTTGAGGTTCAGTAAATCGAGTTTTGTCTGTAATTGGCTTTTCCTTTTTTGCAGATTCTGAATTTCAGTTTCTAAATTTTGTATTTGTGTCCTGATATTTGTGCCTGAGACTGCAAAAGGATTGTTATTCATGGAGTTTATCTCTGAATTTATGGCTGAAATCCGATCGTCCATGCTGTTAATCTCTTTCTGAATATTTTCAGCTTTCGTTTGCATACTGCCCAAACGTTTCCTGAGGTTGGTTTGTACCTGTTCTTTTCGGCTCTGATAATCAGAAAATTGTTTATCCAAAAGCTCCAGGCAAAGTTTAAACTTAAAGCATTTATGAAAGATCGTTGTATAGCTTCGATGGTGCTGGTGCTGGATATTCTGATTGTAACAACTGCCCATGTTATTGATGAAATTATTCAACATTTCTTTCAGTTTGTCAGTGCTTGCCTGGTGGATCGGAGCTGCATTGACGGCTCCATGCAGTTCCATTGCTTTTTCATCTTTTAACCCAGCTTGTACAGAAGCCCTGCCATGGTTACAGCCATTTTTTAGCTTTCTTAAAGTGCGTTCAATTTCCCAGCGGATTTCGTTTCTTTTCGAATAAAAATCTCTTCTGTCCTTTCGGTATTGTTGATGGTAATTTCTGTTTCCGGCTTGTTGTGGATCGGCTGGAACAATAACAAGCCCCTGGTTCCCCTGCCCGAATTGTTTTGCAGCAGCGGCTTCATCAGAATATATCTTGACCCGATGGCCGTATAAATATTTTCCGGACGCAAGTTCATAAAAATTTTCGCAGCAAGGGTGCACGAGTTTTATATTCCCCTTGCTTTGATTGGTTTGGGATACTAAGCCTGCAAAAGCATTATTCAGGGAATCAAGCTTTTGTAGGTTCTCGTCCATTTCGTCTAAATCAAAATAGTCATTGGCCTTGCCTTTTAATGCTTCCATGCTAACAGGCTGTCGCAACTTTGAAATTTTGTCTTGTAATTTACTGGTAAAATCAGCAAGGCAGGAGTCCATGATCAGTAATTCTTTTGGTTTATTGATATAAACCTTCCCGCATTTCATACAAATTACATGGTCCTGCATATAAGTAATTAAGGCATTCCATTGAATGTTTATTTGACAAAATTGTGCAGCCAGTTTTGCCAGTATATTTTCTAACTCTTTTTCTTTATCATTTGCATTTTTGTCGGCTTCCGACAATTGCCTGTTGAGATCTGTTATTTTTTGGTCGACCGATTCAGTATATCGCTTATAATAATTTTCCTGATCGCGCTGTTCAGATAAGAGTGTGTTTTTGGTTCGGTTGATGCATTTCTCAAAACGCTCTTTGTATTTTTGCACATATGAATTATAAATACCCAGAACCTGTCTGGTGGGGTTTGGCAGAACATAACGGTTATAAAATTCGTTTTCCCAGTTTGGTGCACAATTTTCGGTTCCGGACCTTAACATATCAAGTTCGTCAATCTGTTCCTGAAAACCCTTTACAGCACCTCCTTTGAGGATGAATTCCAGTTTGTTTTTAAAGTCATTGGCCGTATTCAACATACCCTGGATGCTATCCCGTTTCCATAATGCTTTTTCATAATCATCAATGGCTTTTATCAAACTGTCGATAGAAGCACTTCCCAGTCTGCAAATCACATTTGAAAGAGATTCAATTTCAGCATTGATATAGTTGTCAACTTCGACACTATCGCAGGGTTTTAAAGTTGAATCCATGAATCCGCCCGGAAGAATTTCCTTGGCATCTATGGGCCTTTGCTGATAAGCTTGTGTCGGTTTAGAAATATTTTTTTCCAGGGTCAATGTATCTGATGTGGGGGAGGTTTCTGTCTCGAAAATGGTATTTAAGGCTGTGGATATACTAAAACTACCATTGGCCAGACTGTGAATATCAATACGTTTTTCCCAAATTCCGGATTCTGTGACTTCTTCGGGTTCGATCTTAATGGTTTGACTATTTCCCCCTTCCAATGAGACGGTTCGGTTTGTATTGTTCTGAACATTCAACAATAAGGGCTCCTGCAAATTCTGTAAGCCTAAAATGCTTACGTCCAGAAAGCTTGATTCTCCTTTGATCAAGTTTGTTTTTCCAACTGTAAGTGTGTAATCGACCAGGTTTATGGTTTCTGAAACCACATTGTCATCATACTTGAAGGTCAGGTCCATTGGTCCCGGTTCGACCCCGTCAGCAATAAAATGTATGTTATTTTCATTGGCGGCAATAATTTGAACCTCCTGATTGTCTAACCAGATTTTAGTTTCGGATAGTCCTTCGTTTAAGTTACAATTTATTTTTTCAATGGCCCCTTTTCTGATCGTTTTCGGAATTTTTAAATCCATGGCAGGGCCCGGATCAGACAATTCTAAAATGTATTCATCCACCAATTTACCGTCTGATGAAAAAACTTCCAATTTGGTCTTGTTTGTTTCTGGTAATCTGATACACAAAAGGCCTTCTGACGAAAGAACTTCATTCCCGATTTTCAATTGATATTCCTGTAATTTTTTTAACTGTTTGAGCCTTTTGGCCTCTGTGTTGGCAGTGGTTTTTTGAACGATTGTAGCTAATATGTTTCGCCCTTTCGGGAGTTTACGGGTGTGTTGCAATGTGAACGATCCATCCCTTGTTGTAAGTACTTTTGTAACAATTTCAGTGGTTGTTTGTAAAGGTTGGGTGTGGCTATATTGAGAGATGAATAAAAGAAGGAAAGAGAACATTGCAAATTTTTTAATTGCTTGTTCCATGATATGAATGGTTTGATTTTGCACAAGTTACAAATATATGGATGATAAATCAATATTTAAGCTTATTATCCGTCTGCTTAAACCAGGTATTTATACGAATTTGTGAATATCATTGTTGGAATCAAAAAATACAGATTGGATTAAAATTTACAGAATCAAGCTTATAAGGATAAATACTATATTTATAGTAAAAATATTATAAA
>CAYNTB010000338.1:0-3411 GCA_964399905.1 uncultured Bacteroidales bacterium
AATCCGTCCTTAGGTTGGCAGGAGGTTTTTCGTCTTTGATGTTGTTCAAATCAGTCATCAAAACCAACAATTCTTCTAATTCGTTGGCGCAAGGTTTACAGCTTTTTAGATGAACTTTTACCAAATTAGTTTGCTCTTCATCAAGTTTCTTATCGACAAAGTCAATCAGTAGGTTTTTAATTTTTTTACATTCCATGGTAAAATATTTATGCCAGTTGAAAATATATTTCTCTTAATTTATTAATGGCGCGATGTACCTTCACTTTAATTGCTCCCACCGAATTCCCCGTAATTTCCGAAATGTCAGCATAAGACAGATCCTGAAATTTACTGAGTTCAATTATTTCACGGTCGTGTGGATCCAGTAGTTCCAGTGCATCGGTCAGTGTGTCGTAGTTTTGCTTTGTTTCAGCCTCAGATTTGGTTTTTTGAATATCGTGTCTGTACAAGAAATTTTCATCTGAATCAGGAACAAGCATTTTGTTTTTGTGATGATGGTCTATATGCACATTACGAGCCATCTGATACATCCATGCTTTAAATTTGTATTCTTCATTAAAACTGTTTCTATAAGCAATAATTCGGCTAAAAACATTTTGGGTCAGATCCTCTGACGTTTCCCTGCTACGCGTCAGTCGCAAGAAAAAATTATAGAGCCTTGCATGGTATTTGTCGAAGAGGGGAACGAGCGAATCCAGGTTCCCGCTTTTAACTTCCAGCATCAAAATTTCGTCTTCTTCCATCTTATAAAATGGTGTATAATTATATTTGAATACTTTTGAAATTAATGAAGGTTACAAGCATTCGCAAAAAAACAAATTTAAAAAATTATTATTTCAAAAGGAACTAAATATCAGTATATTGCAGTTTATGTAAGTTTTAATGCTTTCGATGGTTGTTTCAAGCTGGTTGTCGCAATGATCGATATAGTGCCTATAAAAACATTTACTAAATCATTGATATTTAGATAAATATTTAGTATATTCGTATTTGATATCTCTTAATTGCGAGCATGTTCGTTGAACCGATCCGGGATGAAACATTACATGCATGTTCCATCCTGCCCATCAAAAATCTTTAAAAATGAAGACACTTAAAATAATAGGAATTCTTCTCCTGGTATTTGTTGTGCTGTTTTTGGTTATAGGAGTGTTTCTGCCAAAAGAAATCCGGATTCAACATTCAATTTCAGTTGAAACAAAGTCAAATGTGATATTTAAGCAGGTTAATACGCTTGCGAATTGGGATAAATGGTCGCCTTACCCGGATTTGGATCCAAGCCTGGAGTTTACAAATGAAGGGCCGGAAATGGGGGTCGGAGCGGTTCAAAAATGGATCGGTAAATCAGAAAAAGGGGAAATGAAAATTACAGAAAGTAATCCATATCTTGAAATAAATTTTATGCTCGACTTTTATGAAAAGGGTACAAGTGAAATGTTTTGGACCTTTAATGAAGATGGTGATTTTACAATGGTTACCTGGGGCATGGATGTGACAGAACTAGTTTATCCTTTTGAAAGATATCAGGCATTAATTATGAAGGGCTTTATGAGAGGGGTATTGGCCGATGGCCTGGAAAAGCTAAAGTCTGTTTGTGAAGCTTTGCCCGAAATACCGGAAATTAAGCTTACAAACTTTGATGGAATGCCTGGACTTGCAATTTATGATTCTGCTTATACCTATGATGTGGAAAATGTAATGGCAAGAGATTATGGCGAAATCATGGCTTTTATGTCGGAGAATAATATCCGCTTATTCGGAGCTCCATTTGCAATTTATTATAGATGGAACCCCAGCTTACCTTCTGTAATGAATATTGGGATACCCACAGATGGTTTAAAAAAAGGGAAAGGAAATATTAAACCCGTTGCAATTGAAGCAGGCAATGTTGTTGTTGGTAAGCATTACGGAGCTTACGATAAAATAGGTAATACCCATGAATATATCATACAATTTATTGCTGAGCATAAACTGGAAATGAACGGGCCGTATTGGGAATCTTATATAACCGATCCTGCAACCGAAGCGGATACAAGTAAATGGCTCACTAAAATTTATTGGCCGGTAAAATAAAAAATCCCCCGGAGGGGATTATTTTAATCCTTCAAATTGAAGTAGTTTTTCACTTCTTCATAATTATTTAAATTTAAGCTCTGGGGAATGACAATGCTCCCATCAATAATTACAACCTTAAATTCCTGGGTGCCCGGATTAACGGTTAAACCGTCGCTATCCTGAAAAGTAACAACAATTTGCTCAAGTTGCAATGTGACCCAGATTGAAGTCATATATCCACCATCTCCTGAATTAACAAAGGTGATTGGTAAAGAATATAGATTTCCATCCTGATACAAATAGACCAACACAGCTCCATAGTTTAAAACATCTTCAGTAATTTCAGGAAAATCCATGACTGCAGAATAGCCGAAACCAATACCGGGTTCTCCGAATTCTGACCAATTATTTTCATATAAAGTATAATAAAAACTACTGATGTTGATGATGCCATCAGCACCTGGGGGGCCTTGTGGGCCTTCGGGGCCAATTTGGCCGTCTTTCGCACATGATGTGAATAGTAAAGGAATAACAGCAATTAACAATATATAAAAATTGTGTTGCATAAAATTTGCTTTTTTTCTCATAGTATTTGTTTTTATATGATTGAGATTACCAAATACTTTGCCAAAAACAGTTGTTTTATTTAGTTAACAAAGAAAATATTAAAAATAAATTTCTGTATGTATTTGGTTAATCGGGATGCTGATCGATAACAGATATTCGGTCATTTCGTAAATCATTTCAGAATTTCCTGATAAATAGTAAAGTGCATCGTGTGGCATGTTCATTGTCTTGGAATAATCTGTAACTCTTCCATGAAATTCATTTGAAGAAATACCCGAAATGCAAGGATGATAATTGTTTGTTTTGTAGTGAAAGTGGTGATACTTTTCTTCATGATGCCTGATTCCATGAAGAATTTTATAATTTATTTCAGGATGCCCCATAATCATACTATGCACAGGTGAAATTCCGGTCCCGGTGGTTATAAAGATAAATTTATGGGAGGCTTTTTGGTTTTGGAGAAGTACAAAAAAACCATATGGACCTTCCAGTTCGAGGCAGTCATTTGGTCTCAGTTTTCTGAGTCTGGTAGAAAATGATCCACCCCGGACTTCTCTGATTAAAAACTGTAGATGATTTGTTTTGCTTTCATTGTAAATTGAATATTCCCTGGAGTCCAATTCTCCCTTAAACCTGAGAATCATATATTGTCCCGGGATGAATTCAATCTGGTTTCTTTCCAGGCTCAGAAGAAAAGTGTTCTCAGATATGTTTTCGACGCCACAGACCCTGCAAGTTAAAAAATTGTCGTTGCCCATTGATGCAATATTATGCGTTTACATGTTTTTC
>CAYNTB010000339.1:0-3403 GCA_964399905.1 uncultured Bacteroidales bacterium
GCCCCCGACGAGACGGTGGCGCTCATCGGTGCGGGCACCCTCGGCCTGCTCACGCTGGCCGCGCTCGCCCGCTGGTCGCCGCCGGGCCCGGTTTCAGATTTGAGGAAATCAGGCTGAAACAAAATGAAAACAAAAGCACCCCCATTAACTTTCCCATGCTTTTCGAGCCTGAAATTGCCGCCGATCCCATGCCCGACTTTGTAATTGGCAGGCTTTGCATGCCGATAAACGAATTTACCGGATAATATAATCCCATAGATAAACCGAGAACTATCATTGCCATTACTAGTTCAAAAACACTTGTCTGCCGATCCCATCTGGAGAACCAAAACATTGAGCCTGCCAACAACAGACTGGCCACAATAACAATCATTTTACGATTTACAATTCTTGATATTTTCTCCGAAAAAGTGGAAACAACAAGCATAATCAATGGCGACACCATCATAAGGATGCCCGAATAAGCTGGTTGAATATGTTTTATGTTTTCAAAATAAAATGGCCTTAAAAATCTCGACCCGACATTGACCAGAAAAAACAAGAAAAAGCCAATGGCAGCAATATTAAAATTTCTGAGCCGGAAAATTTTAATATCGAAAACAGGGTTCTCAGATCTTTTTTCCTGATAAATAAACAATATTATAAAAACAAGAAACAGTGTAAAAGCCATTAAGAACAGGCCATCGTTCAGCCCGTTCTTACTGCTTGAATCAATTGTTAAGATGAGTGAAGCCAGAGCCAGAAAACTAAAAACAGCTCCGTAATAATCTATATTACTGACCTTATGTTTAAGCGGGCGATTGACAAGCCCAAAACTCAACAATACGATTACACCCATCATACTTAATATGGTATTTATAAGGAATACACTGTGCCATCCAAAACCTGATACTAAGAATCCACCCAATAAGGGCCCCATGCTTATACCTACAGCTGTTGAGGCCATCCAAATTCCATAAGAACCTTGTTGCTGTTCAGAAGGTAATTGCCTTCGAATGTATGCCGGCCCAACTACATATAGTAATGCCTCCCCAAATCCCTGAAAAAAACGAATCCCGATCAGAATTTCAAAGCTATCGACAAAAAAACAGCTGATTGTTCCAATCAAAAAAATTACAAACCCGACAAACAAAATGATCGGGGCCTCATAAACATCCACAATCCGACCCGCAATGATTGTAAAACTGGTGGCACTTAACATTGATGCCATTAAAAGCCATGACACCTGCGTTAAATCTAATTCATAATATTTACTGATGGTAGGAAGTGCAATATTGACAGAGGTAAGATCCATTAATACCATTGCCGCCGCAAGATAACAGGCCCATAAAATTACTTTTGAATGCCGATCATTATGATTCATACTCACAGACTTTATGCCGGGAGCCACAAAATTAAGTATTTTAGGTCTCAAAATATTACAACCAGATGTTTGACCTGATTATTTTTTGGCTGGCAATTTGATTTGTTGTATTTTCAACAGGATAATATAATTTTGAATCGAAGTAACATACGCTATTAAATACTAATCATGACCACAAAAACTTTGCCCGTCGTTGGGATGTCATGCGCAGCTTGTGCATCCAGTGTTGAATCGATGTTAAAATCCCAAAATGGAGTTCGGGATGCAAGCGTAAATTATGCCAACAACGAAGTTTATCTGAATTTTGATGAAAAAACCACAAATCTTTCCTTACTACAGGAAAGCATTAAAAAAATCGGATATGAACTTATCATTATTACGGAAAACCCGGAAGAACTGCTTGCAAAAAAGGAGGAAGATCGTTTCGCAACACTCCGAAAAAAACTTATCGTGGCATTCGTGCTAAGTTTACCTGTCTTCATACTTTCCATGTTAAACATGGCAAACTCTCAACTTCATCAATTCTTCTTAATGGTTCTGAGTTTTCCTGTATTATTTTATAGTGGTTCGGAGTTTTTCATCAATGCAATCAAACAAGCGCGCCACAGATCAACCAACATGGATACCCTGGTTGCACTTGGCACCGGTGTGGCTTTCATCTATAGTGCCACCATCACAATATTCACTGATTATTTCATTAAGCATGGATTGCCTGGCCACGTTTATTATGAATCGGCAACCGTTATTATTTTGTTCATACTTTTTGGCCGTTTTCTGGAGGAAAAGGCCAAAAAGAGGGCTTCTTCTGCCATCCGAAAATTGATGGATCTTCAACCAAAAAACTTAAGGGTGCTCAGAAACCAAAAAGAAATTGAGATTCCCATTCGGGAGGTTATAATCGGAGATATCGTTTTGATAAAACCCGGAGATAAAATCCCTGTAGATGGTATTGTTGAAAGCGGCGAAAGCTATATCGACGAAAGTATGATCAATGGTGAACCAATGGCAGTTTATAAAACCAAGGAATCTCTGGTTTATGCCGGCACCATCAATCAAAAAGGCAGTTTACAGATTAGCGCAGAAAAAATAGGCCGGGACACCCTGCTCGCACAAATCATCGAAATGGTGAAAGAAGCGCAAAGGGTAAAACCCCCCATCCAGAAACTCGCGGATAAAATCGCCAGTATATTTGTGCCTATCGTTCTGACAATTGCACTCCTTACTTTTGGACTCTGGTATGTATTCGGACCTGAACCGTCTATTTCATACGCTTTCGTAACCATGGTTGCTGTTTTAATTATTGCATGTCCATGCGCACTTGGGTTGGCCACCCCCACAGCATTGATGGTTGGGATTGGCAAAGGTGCCCAGAATGGAATTTTAATAAAAAATGCCGAAAGCCTCGAAATGGCTTATAAAGCAAATATATTATGTCTTGATAAAACGGGAACCTTAACCGAAGGAAAACCAAGGATCAGTGACCAGTACTGGGATAAAGAGAATCCGGGGCTTATATCAATCCTCATTGAAATGGAGAAAAAGTCGGAGCACCCCCTGGCAACAGCCATTGTGAATGGATTAAGGTCTTCCGACGACAGTGTGATTAACATTCATGATTTTCAGAACCATCCTGGCGAAGGGATCAGTGCAAAAATCAATGGTGTGAACTATTTTGCAGGCCGGGCTGAATTTATAAAAAGAAATTGTCCTTTTGAGGATCAGGCAATAAATTTAAAAACTGAACTTTGGCAAAAGGAAGCCAAAAGTGTGGTGCTATTTTCGGATAGCCAAAAGATTTTGGCGGCAATTGCAATCACCGACCAATTAAAAGAAGGTACCCGTCAAACCATATCCAGATTTAAAAATATGGGCATTGAACCCATCATGCTCACAGGCGATAATTTTAATTCTGCCAATGCCATTGCCTTGCAAACTGGTATTAGCAGGATTGACTTCGGTCTGATGCCAAAGAACAAAGTCAATCATATTAAAACACTCCAGGCTGTAGGTACAATAGTAGCCATGGCTGGTGTTGGAATC
>CAYNTB010000340.1:0-3400 GCA_964399905.1 uncultured Bacteroidales bacterium
AATTGAAGAGATCAACCGACGCGCACTCGATCTTCAAAGAGCCCAAGTTCAGGATGAAGTTGAAAGAGTGATTGAGCACATTAAATTCATACGCCGGAAATATGATGATTTAAGTGAAAAAGAACAACAGAATAATTTACTTGAATGGATTGCGAGTTTACGGTTTGGGTTTGGCGGATATGTTTTTATCAACACTTATGAAGGACAGGCACTTGTTTTTGACGGAAACCTTGTAAGTACCTATAAAGACATTCGGAATATGACCGACCCAAATGGCTTACGTTTGTTCGATATCGAATTAGAGGCAGCTAAGGATCCAAATGGCAAATTTATGACCTATATGTTTAAACGAATGGATAATGATGAACCCGAGCCAAAAATGTCGTATATGCTTGGTTATGACGATTGGAGATGGATTATCGGGGCCGGAGAATATTTAAACGACCTGACTTCAATCATTGATCAAAAAGAAATGGATGTCAGGCAAAAACTTCAGATATCACTTATTAAAATAAGTTTTGTTTTCCTTGTTCTTGCTTTGTTGATCTTTATTTCGAGCAAAGTCATATCAAAATATATCGATCAGGAATTTAATTCTTTTTACGCTGAATTTGAACGGGCATTTAAACATCAAAAAAACATAAAAGCTGATATTTTAAAGTCAAAAGATTTTACACAAATTGCAAACAAAACAAATAAACTACTCGCAGCCAAGCATAAGGCAGAATTTGAACTTAGAAAAGAAAAGGAGTTTATAGAACAGGCCATTGATACGATTACCGATACTTTTTTTGTTTTTGATATGAGCAATGGAAGTGCTACAATCTGGAATCAAAAATTTAACGAAATCAGTGGTTATGCAGATGCAGAAATCGAAAAGATGATCGCCCCTGACTCATTCTTAAGCAAGCAGGATTTGGAGCGTTTCAACAAAATGATTCAATTAATTGAATCAAACAACTTTGGAAGTATTGAAGCTGAATTAATTACTAAATCCGGCGAAAAAATTCCGACGGAATATTATGCTTCTGCCATTCGTGATAAAAAACAGGATCCCAGGCATATCATTGTTATCGGAAGGGATATTACAGAACGCAAAAAAACCGAAGAAGAATTAAAGAATCACCGGGAACATCTTGAAAAACTTGTTCAGGAAAGAACGAAAGAAATTGCCGAAAAAAATAGTGAACTGGAAAAATTTAACCATTTATTTATCGGAAGGGAACTCAGGATGAGGGAGTTGAAAGAAAAAATCAAACTTCTTGAATTACAGTTGAAACAATATAAAAAAGATCATTAACGCTAATGTTGCCCGATAATATTTTGCTTCATTCGACGAATATTCTATAACTTTATCGTTTAAAAAGATGATATGAGACTGTTGAATTTAATATTATCTGTTTTACTGCTTTCATTGGTGCTTGCAACTGGCTCTTGCAAAAAAGAAGAAGCATGTGCCGATGGACAAAAAGGAATTTTTAAAAATTTCACCGGTTTGGATGGATGCGGATGGATGATTGAACTGGAAAACAATAAAGTGATCGAACCATCAAACCTTAACGAATTCATGATTCAGCCTGAAGAAAACAAAAAAATATGGGTAACTTACGAAAGTGCACCCTTGGCAAGCATATGCATGGTTGGAGAAGTTGTTTACATTAAATGTATTTCAGAACGTAATTGAATTCAGTCTTTTAAACGATTTACAAACTTTATTCATAATGGTATATGTCGGATAACGCAGAAATATTTTTAGGAACTTTTAATGAAGTTGAAAAATTTTTAAAAAACAATTACAACCAGGGAAAACATGCCGCATTCCGCATTCTTTTGCTCAGGGCCTCGCGTTACCACCCCATCATCAAAAAATACAGAAACGACCTGATCGCATACGGCGATTTACGAAATGCAATCATGCACAATTTCGATAAAGATGGCGAAGCCATTGCTGTTCCGAGAGATAAAGTTGTCAGGCATTTTACACAAATTTGGGAACAAATAAAAAATCCCGAGAAAGTTAATATTTTCTTCAAAGTGGTTCATTGTTGCAGCATCAACGATCGACTGGATGTTGCGCTCAGCATTATTCATGAATATAAAATTTCGCAAATACCAATTATTGAAAACCAGCTGGTAATTGATGTTTTAAACAGCCTGCAAATTGTGGAATGGATGGCCGGAACCAACAATCTCGACGCTTCGCAAACAATGATAAGTGAAGTATTAAACAGCAGCACCAACCGACAGAACTTTGCCTTAATATCTGAACATGAAACGGTATTCCAGGCAGCCGAGATTTATAAAAAATCATTTAAGATCAATCCCGTAAACCGTTATTTTGATGCCATGATCATCACCAAAAACGGATCGAATAATTTACCAATACTTGGGATCATCGTCCTTAAAGATATAGCTGCATATCTTAACTAAAAAAGAATCAGGTTTTACTGATCGTAACGTTTTTTGTATTTTTCGTACAGGGCCTTGTGTTTATTATCAAGGCTCACCTGTTCTCCCTGTATATACATTGCTTCGATTGTGGTTGTCAGCTCCAGGGGATTCCCGTTGGTAACAATAAAACTGGCCAATTTTCCAACTTCGAGGCTCCCGATCAAATGCCCGACACCAATAACATCAGCCGCATTTTGTGTAACTGAATTGAAGGCCTCAATTGCCGACAAACCATAAGCTTCGGCTTTTCCAGCATGATAGGGCAGGTTGCGCACCTCCATATTACCCCCAACGGCTATACAATATTTTATTCCGGCTTCAAATAGTTTTGAAGGCAATGCATAATAGGCATCAAAATTAGGATTGGTACGATCGGGCATCCCGAAAATACTTGGAATAATAACGGCTATATTTTTTTCATTCAAAAGTTTGGCAAATTTAACACTTTCGAGTCCGCCAACGATCGCAGCCTTTAATTTATAATGGCTTGCAAATCCCAGCACCGCTTGTATTTCGTCAGATTTATCAGCGGTGAACCAAACCGGAATTGTTCCATCCAACACCTGTTCCATCGCTTCAAAACGCAAATCATGTTTCTCTAACTGTCCACTTTTTTTTGCCTTCAGATAAGCTTTCGCATTGTCAAAAAAATCATATAATTGATCAATTTGTGTTTGTCCGCCCAAACTCGGACCCGCTCCAAATGCAGTTATACTTGCACTTGTCGGCCAATTTATGATCAGGCTAACAGGTGCTTTTATAAGCATTTCCTCCCAATTCCAACCATTAAACTGAATCAATGCACTTGTTCCGGCTATAATCCCCGACATTGGGGCCGTTACGTTGTAGGCAATTCCGTTCGCCCTTGTAACCGGTATATGTTCAGATTCTACATTGACAGCCATTTCAACTTCAATATTGGGGTTAAATTCCTCTTTTTCTCCCACAT
>CAYNTB010000341.1:0-3388 GCA_964399905.1 uncultured Bacteroidales bacterium
TCGGTCCTACGATATTTTCTACGACAACGCGGCCCGCTTTCAGCATTTTCAATAAGTTTTTCCGACTTCATTGTTTTGAGCACTGATATAGCCGCGGCACAAGCCAAATGGTTGCCACCAAAAGTGCTTCCCAACATTCCGTGTTTTGCTTTTATTGCCGGGTTAATCAGTAAACCTGCCACCGGAAAACCATTACCCATTCCTTTGGCCATTGTGATTATATCAGCTTTAATTCCAAAATGCTGGTGCGCAAAAAACTTCCCTGATCTACCATATCCGCTCTGCACTTCATCAATAATTAATACGATCCCCTTTTCAATGCAAAGATTTGAGAGCAATTTAAGATATGATGGGCAGGGCATATCAAGTCCTCCAACGCCCTGTATAATTTCAATAATCACAGCACAAACATCTCCATTATCAAGGGTTTTCTCTAATTGGGTTTTATTATTTATCTCGATAAATACTACAGGAAACTGATCATTATTGATGGGTGCCGCAATGTTGGACTGATCCGTAACATGAACAGCAGCGGCCGTCCTGCCGTGAAAACTATTTCGAAATGCGACCACTTTTCTTTTTCCATTGTGGAACGAAGCCAGTTTCAAAGCATTTTCGTTGGCTTCAGCTCCCGAATTGCATAAAAAAAGTCGATAACTATCATAAGAACTCAGTAGCGACAATCGATCTGCCAATTCTTGTTGCAAGGGTATTTCGATAGAATTGGAATAAAATCCTATTTTTTTTATTTGTTTCCGAACAGCATTCAAATAAGCAGGATGTGAATGGCCAATCGATATTACACCATGGCCACCATACAGATCCAGGTATCTCTGATCTGAATCATCCCATAGATAAACTCCGTTGCTTTTAACAATATTAATTGGGTAATGTGGATATACATCAAACATTTTCATTTTATTTTATTTTACACTAGAAATAACTTGCTTTAAAATTCAGCCCCAAGGATTCTTCGAAGCCACTCATCAGGTTCATGTTTTGAATCGCCTGCCCTGCCGCTCCTTTTAATAAATTATCAATGGCGGAATTGATGAGTACCTTTTTTCCTATTTTCTGCACCTGAATGATGCATTGGTTGGTATTTACGACCTGTTTAAGGTTTAGCTCGCTTTCGGTAATATGTGTAAAAGGGGCATCTCTATAGTATTCTTCATAGAGCGAAACCAGTTCCTTTTCACAATAGGCAGATTCTGTATATATGCTGGCAAAAATTCCACGGGTAAAATCTCCACGATATGGAATGAAGTTAATTTCAAATTGCCCCGTATCCGTAAATTTTAAAACACGCTCCTTTATTTCCGCCAAATGCTGATGCGTAAATGCTTTGTAGACCGAAATATTATTCGCACGATAACTGTGCGTGGTTGTTGAACTAAGCGATTGACCAGCACCTGTTGAACCCGTGATGGCATGAATATGAAAATCCTTTAATCCTGTTGTATACTTTATGAGCGGTAATATAGCCAGTTGGATGGCTGTGGCAAAACATCCCGGATTGGCAATATTTTTAGATCTGATAATTTCATGCTTATGAAGTTCGGGCAAGCCATATACAAATTCTCTGGCCATAAACAGGGCATCCTTGTTCAATCGAAAATCATTGCTTAAATCAATAATTTTTGTTTGTTCGTTAAAGGTATTGGATTTTAAAAATTTAGCCGAATTTCCATGCCCCAGGCAAAGAAATATCACATCCGCATCCGGATTTATTTTATGGCTAAACTTCATTTCGTGGTACCCGATTAAATCCTGATGAACCGAATTAATTTTTTGTTGGTCATTTGATTGGCTGTACACAAAT
The DNA here is from genome assembly GCA_964399905.1 of uncultured Bacteroidales bacterium. Taxonomy (GTDB): domain Bacteria; phylum Bacteroidota; class Bacteroidia; order Bacteroidales. The sequence goes on from CAYNTB010000341.1 coordinate 1,823, forward strand.
TCGACATAAACTTCCGGGTGGAACTGTAAACACCGCATCAATTCACCCGCGACAAACCCGCTGCCACCAATTATTCCTACTTTGATCATGATATTTTATTTACTTTGTTAAAAACCCTCACCTGGTTGGCAAGTATCTTAGTAAACCCTTTAACATCAGAGCCGCTCCAGGCGAGGTTCATTTCGCCATAAGTTCCGAATTCAGGATTCATTAAATCATGAGGCGATTCAAGGCCAAGTATTTCGAATCTGTATGGGTGCAGTTTAATATGGACAATACCCGATACGTATTTTTGTGAATCCTTCAAAAAGGCTTCTAAATTCCTCATAACCGGATCAAAATATTGTGATTCGTGGATAAAGTTTCCGTACCAGATTGAAATTTGATCCTTATGGTAAAGTTGCCATTTTGAAAGTGTATGTTTTTCGAGATAATGATGCGTCTTAATAATAACAGCTGCCGCCGCTGCTTCAAAGGCAACTCTTCCTTTTATTCCGATGATGGTATCGCCAACATGCATGTCGCGGCCAATAGCAAATTTTCCGGCCATCGATTCAATTGCCTGAATACATTCAACAGGCTTCATCTGGTTACCATTCAAGGAACAGATTTCCCCCTGCATGAATTCGATCTGAATATGAACCGGCTTTGTTTCAGTAAGTTGATTGTAAAAAGCAGATTCGGGTAATGGCAGATGTGAAGTAAGCGTTTCCTGGCCGCCGATACTAGTACCCCACAAACCTTTATTGATAGAATATGCTGATGTGTTCCAATCCATATCAATTCCATTTATTTTTAAATCGTTTATTTCTTCTTCCCTGCTAAGTTCCAAATCACGTGTCGGGCTCAATATTTCGATTTCAGGAGCAATCAATTGAAAGATTAAGTCAAACCTTACCTGGTCATTCCCTGCTCCGGTGCTGCCATGGGCCAGATAGGCCGCATCAATGCTTTTGGCATAATTGGCCAGCGAAATGGCCTGATACACTCTTTCTGCGCTCACAGAAAGTGGATAAGCATTATTTTTCAGTACATTACCGTAAATCAGATATTTAATAATTTTCTCATAGTACAGTTCTGTTTCTTCCAAACATATATGTTTAGTGGCTCCCAAACGATATGCCTTCTCTTCCAAACAATTGCTGAATACACCTGTAGTTTTTTATCTTTCACTAAATATTTTAAACAATAGGAAGTATCGAGGCCGCCGCTGTATGCAAGCACAACTTTATTATTTTTCATTTTTCTTAATTATGGATTTTGAGATACAATTGTTTTTCCTTGTGATGTTTTCTTCGTTCCGCCAGAAAATTTTTAAATTTTTCCCACGAAATCTTTTTCCTCACCTGATAATTATTAACAGGAATTTTTGTTGGGTCACACACCATTGCCGTGCATAAACACATACTGCGCTTCGTTCGCATCAATATATCATGATTTATACATGATTCACAACCTTTCCAAAAAGCATCATCGGAAGTAAGTTCGCTGAAGGTCACCGGTTTATAGCCTAAATCGGAGTTAATTTTCATGACTGCCAAACTGGTAGTGATCCCAAACAATTTG
>CAYNTB010000342.1:0-2879 GCA_964399905.1 uncultured Bacteroidales bacterium
GAGGAATCAGCCAGGCCCATCAAAAACATTGGTGATACCCTGGAACTTAATATAGATTCATCAAGGGTATATTATTTTACATCTACCATCGAAAATTTTAACCTTGGGAAAATAAAACCCATCGATACAATTTTAAGCGGTATTCAGAATTATGATCCAAATTTCGGAAAAGGGAGGTATTATGCAAGCCTTGGTAACACCGGCCTTCCTGCAAAAAACCTGCAATTTAGCCCCCAAATTAAAGAAGGCTTCAATTATTCGTTGAACCCGCTCGAAATTTATACCTATCAAAACGATGATGTAAAGTACTATCGGCTCGTAAAACCCTTTACAGAAATATTTTATGTAATGGGGCCCAAAAAAGAAAATACGCTGCGGGTAATCCATAGCCAGAACATTACAAAAGGATTAAATATTGGTATTAATTTTAAGTTTATCAATGCTCCGGGAATATATCAGAGACAAAGTTCCGACAATAAAAACTTATATCTGACAGCCCGATATTCAACTGAAAAAAACCGCTATGGGTTCGTTGCAAATTATATGCACGACAAACTAATTGTAGAAGAAAACGGAGGTTTGGAATCAGACAGTGCATTTATCTATAGCCTGGAGGTAAACCGTGCACTTATTGATGTTAATTTGTTATCTGCCCAAAATACCTATAAAAAAGGAAGCTTTTTTCTGAACCAGTATTTCAATCTTGGCAGGGATCATTACATAAAATCCGACACCTCAAAAAATGCAGAAGAAAAAAAGGGTTTAAAACTTGGGCAATTGAGTCACTCCGTTTATGCTGAACGCAAATCTTTTTTATTTGAGGATCAATCAGGCGATAATCAGTTTTTTGCTGGTTTTGATGAAATGTTGAATGCAACCAGCACCTTTGACTCAACAAGAATTTTACTTGTTGAAAATCAATTAAAGTGGTCAAATCTCGGGTATGAAGCCCATCCGGAAAACAAAAAATTATACCTTTATTTCGGGCTTAAGCACCAATATGTTGAAGTCTATGATACCCTGAGCAAACAAATTTTTAATCACCTGATTCCCAAAGCAGGTTTCACAGCAACTTTTTTAAAAACCACCAAATTATCTGTTGACGGATTTTATGTGGTGGGAGATAAAAATGATGGTGATTATTCATTAAATGCATCAGTGAATCAAACATTAAATTTAACTTCAAAGTTGTCAGGGAACCTTTTTTTATCGGCCCAGCTTGCGAAACAAAGTCCGGCTTATTTTTATAATCTTTATCATGGCAATTACCTTCGATGGGAAAACGACTTTGAAGCCCAAAATTATTTGATACTTAAAGCCAAATATACCTTATGGGGAATTAGTGCGGGCGCAAATTACCATAAAATAGATCATTTCATTTTTATGGACAAAAAAGCCCATCCACAGCAAACCGATATTACCCAGTCGGTTTTATCTGCATCTCTTGGGATATCAAAAAGTATCAGGGATTTTAACCTGGATATAAATGTACTGTACCAGAAAGCAAAAAGTGACAGTCTGATCAGGCTGCCTGAATTTACGGGACACCTCTCATTTAATTGGACCAAGGGATTATTTAAGAATGCAACCACCATCCAACCAGGGATCGAAGTATTTTACAACACCTCCTATTTTGCCGAAGCATATATGCCGGCTACCAGAAGTTTTTATTTACAAAACCTGAAGAATATCGGCAATGCCATTTATGCTGATTTTTATTTTAATTTCACGATCAAGAATACCATGTTCTTTTTTAAGTACCAGCACTTTAACGCGGCTATAACCGGTTTCAATTACTTCCTGGTTCCCCACTATCCCATGCCCGATTATGCCATCAAATTTGGTGTGATCTGGAAATTTATGGATTAACAGGCTTTACACCTTAATTAATCAGCCATTCGATATTTTAAGCCTTATAATATGATATAGGTAAAATACCGATGTATTCGATTTAGTAACATACTAAATTTGCCTAAATTGCATACAAATTTTTACAATATGAAAATTTTCGGACAAAAGAGCAATATGCGCATCAAGCATCAGTTTACCAGCACTTTTTATTATTACATATTGGCCATCGTAATTCTGATGATGACAGGTAATGGTTGTAAAAAATTTGACAACTACGAACAATCTATTACACAGTCGATCGAAAATTTAGTCATACCGGAGAATTTTAATTGGAATACAAATAATTTCATTCATTTTAACATTATCACCGAAAATTCGCAAGTCATAAAAATAACTTCCCTGGATGGACAAACCTTATTTCATAAAGGATTCAATAATGCTCTGGATGAATCATATGAGGTAAAGGTGAATATTCCTGCCCATATATCGGAAGTGATGGTCAATAATCAGCTTGTTTCGATTCAAAATCCAGTTACGACCGTAACACTGAATCAAATGTCGCTCAAAAGTGTAAATCAAATCAAATCAGCTCCAGCGTTTAATGGGCTGGTCTCATATTGGAATTTTAATGAGAATAGTGGCTCTATGGTTAATGATATCCAAGGAAGCAATAATGGTGTTTTTTCTGGTGCTGATTGGGTAAGTGGCATAAGCGGAACCGCCTTAGATTTTAATGGTAATGGAGGAAAAGTAACGATTCCACATAATCAAACACTTGATTTGACGAACGATCAATTAACAATTTCATGGTGGTTTAAAAAGGATCATGATCTGGTAGAACCTACACTACAACCGGTGATTATGAACACAGTGATTTTTATAATTTAGTCGCATCCACTTTTGATTTAGAAGATGAAACTAACATCGAAAATAATATTGCTTATTTGATAGAAATCTTTGAAACTGAGTCTGAAGAGGAAGCTTATCAAATCTTTAACATCATTGTATTTAATTACGATCAATTAACT
>CAYNTB010000342.1:2889-3377 GCA_964399905.1 uncultured Bacteroidales bacterium
TTATAATCCCGGATGGTCAGATGTTACAATCAGTTGGAGCGATCGTGTGATGGATACGGATTGGCATCATCTTGCAGCAACTTACAACGGAAGCATGATTAAAATTTACCTGGATGGAAATTTGATGGCCTCCGAAGAAACCAGTGGTAATTTAAAAGAATCAAGTTCTGATATTTATATTGGCAACCAGGCCACTACCAACGATTTCGAAGGTATTATCGATGAAGTAAAAATTTATAATACTTCGCTAACCATCGAAGAAATCAATCAAATACACACTAGCACTCCGAATATTGGAGATGGTTCACAAAGCCTGATTTCGAAATGGGAGCTGAATGAGGGCTCCGGAAATATAGCCGGCGATGCTGTTGGAGGGAATAACGGTACCATTGTAGGTGCTAATTGGGTAGCAGGAATTTCAGGGAATTGTCTCTCATTTGACGGTGAGATTGATTATGTTGCGATCCCAAATAACGCATCATTAAACT
>CAYNTB010000343.1:0-635 GCA_964399905.1 uncultured Bacteroidales bacterium
AAGGATGCACTTTCTTTATGTTTACCGGCACCATAGGCATGTCCGACCACTGGTTTGAGACCCAGTGTGAAACCCATCCCTAAAACCATTCCCATAATAAAAACTGAATTGGCGAAACTTGCTGCAGCCAATGGAATGGTACCCACTGATCCTACCATCATATTATCGACCTGCTGAACCATAACCTGGCCCGCCTGTGAAAGCATTACCGGAACAGCAACCTGTAAATTTCTTTTATAGTATGGGAGGTATCTTTTTATAAGCATTATATCGAAACGAAATGCAAAATTAGCATTTATTCACTTTCAAATTTTTTAAATTGGGTATCTTTGATTAAAAATTCCAATGCCTGCTAAAATATACATAGCCTTGCCTTTAATGGCCGAGTTTGAGAACCTTTCGGATTTGATGCAGGCAATTTTAGCACAGGATTATGATAACTTTGAAGTTCATATCTGTGTGAATCAACCCGATTCCTGGTGGGAGGATCCAGAAAAAAGAAAGATTTGTGAGGATAATCAAAAATCGCTGGAATTTTTGCGAACCTATTCTAAGGACAGGGTTCATCTTATTGATAAGTCGAGCAAAGGCAAAGGGTGGGATTCTAAAAAATTGGGGGTAGGTTGGGGCCGAAA
>CAYNTB010000343.1:645-3374 GCA_964399905.1 uncultured Bacteroidales bacterium
TTGCATATTGATAAAAAAATTGGACATTATGTTAAAATAATTATGGATGAAATTGCGGCCAGGGCGAATAAGGAAGATATCATACTCACCCTCGATGGAGATACCCAAATACGGCCTCACTATTTTACCTCGATCGTAGAAACCATTCGCCGCTTCCCAAAAGCAGTGGCAATTTCAGTTCCCTATTACCATCCCTTATGCGGGGATGAAGAAACCGACAGGCAATTATTGCGATATGAATTGTATATGCGATATTATTCTTTAAATATGTGGCGCGTTAACAATCCGTATAATTTTACGGCATTAGGTTCGGCAATTGCGGTACCGGTTTGGGCTTACCATAGAGTGAGGGGCTTAACACGCCATAAAAGTGGTGAAGATTTTTATTTTTTGCTCAAATTGCGAAAATTTGGGGATATCATAAACTGGAGCCCCGAAAAGGTGTATCCTGCCGGGCGATATTCCGATCGTGTTTTTTTTGGAACCGGCCCTGCAATGATAAAAGGCAGAAATGGCGATTGGTCTAGTTATCCGTTTTATAACCATCTTTTGTTTGATGAAGTGGGGGAGAGTTTTAAGGCTTTTTCAGATTTATTTGAACAAGCGGTCGATTTCCCGATGAAATCATTTCTGCATCACCTCTTTAAAGATGAAAACTGGTTTAAATCCTTAAGAAAAAATAATCCAAACCGTTCGGGTTTTATCAAAGCTTGCACTGATAAAGTCGATGCTTTGCGAATTCTTCAATATTTGAAAAGCTGTCAAAAGGAAAGAAATGAATCGGATGTTGAGAATTTAGTTTCATTTTTGCAGTCTTTTTATTCAAACGAATTAGCCATTCAGAATTTGACTAATTTAGATTTTGATGAAAGTCCTGTGTCTGACTTGAATTTGTTAAGGGACTTTTTGGCACATAAAGAAGAAAAATATCAAAGAAATGTCTGGAAATAATAAGTTAATAACGATTCTTGGGCCTACTGCAACTGGTAAAACAAGAATTGCAGCGCAATTAGCAAAATTAATAAATGCTGAAATAATTAGTGCTGATAGCAGGCAGGTTTATCGGGGGATGGATTTGGGAACCGGTAAAGATCTGGATGATTACATCGTGGATGGAAATCAAATTCCTTATCATTTGATTGACATTAAAGATCCGGGTTATGAGTACAATGTGTATGAATATCAAAAGGATTTTTTGAAGGCATATAATGAGATTGTCGGACGAGATAAAAAAGTAATTCAATGTGGTGGAACCGGGCTTTATTTGTCAGCTGTATTGAAGGCATACGATTTAGTTGAGGTCCCGGAGAATAAAAATTTGAGAGGTGAGTTGGCTGATTTGCCTCAAGAAGATTTGATTATGATGCTAAAAAGTCTTGGAAAACCTCACAACGAAACCGATACCCAGGATCCTAAACGATTGCTTCGGGCCATTGAAATTGAGACTTATAGGAAAGAACATCTTGATCGCCAGATGTTTCCCAAAATGGAACATCTTATTTTTGGAATTCAATTAGATCGGGAAGTTGTAAAGAAAAGAATTACCGAGCGACTGAAAGTTCGTTTGGAAGAGGGCATGATAGATGAAGTAAAAAAACTATTAGCGAGTGGAGTCACAGCTGATCAATTGATGTTTTATGGTTTAGAATATCGTTATGTAACTCAATACGTGATTCGTGAAATTAGTAAACACGAAATGTTTCAAAAACTAAATACTGCCATCCATCAATTTTCAAAACGCCAAATGACATGGTACCGCAGACTGGAAAAACAAGGCTTTAAAATTCACTGGATAGATGGGAATCTCTCTGCTGAAGAGAAAATTAAATGGATGTTGCTGGAGATAAAAAAGTCCGGCCATTATAAATAACAGCCGGACAAAGATTGATTAAATTAAAAGCATGAAAATTAACCTACTTTTCAAGATCCCAATTAAGGGGTGTTTGGATCGTATAAATTACTATTGGTACGATATCCAAAGAAATCTTTGTACCAATCGTCAAACTCTATACCTTCGCTTTCGGCCCATTCAATAAAATGCAGATAGGCCCAGTTTATTTCAATTTTTTCGCGCGGCCATTCAAATGGATCAGCTATATTGATGGCCCAGGGTAAATTATTTTCGGTACGGTACCATTTGCCCTCGCCAGGATTCGATTTGTCTTCCCAAGTTCCAAAATAGCTTAAATTGGCAAGGTCGGTTGGGGCATGATCTATCAGATGCACTTCTTTTCCTCTTTCATGATTAACGATAATAAAGGGATTCCACGACTCCAGTAAAAAATCATTCATTACATAATCAAGGCTGTTTGGAATCATTGTTATTAAAACAGTATCATAAGGTACAAATGGAGCCCAGTTTTCTGTGTTTACCCCGATCCCGACTCCGGGATGAGGCAATAAATTAAATGCATCATCAAAAACAATGATGGTAGGCAGGCTTTGACCAGCCTCGGTCCCATTCCCGTTAAGCGAAATATATCCCTCATTAAGATCAGATCCGGTAACATTCAGATCGTTCACTAAATTCGGGTCAGCATCTGGAAGATTGAATCCAAATCCGTTTCTAAGAAATGCTCCGGAAGCTTTTAGGATAAATGACCCAAAAATTTCCACAACTTTATTATCAGCATTGGTAATGGTACTGAATCTATAATCGACCACTATATCGTTAAAATCATAATCTCCTTTTCCTGGCCAAAGATCTTCGTATGCGAGGCTATTGTATC
>CAYNTB010000344.1:0-315 GCA_964399905.1 uncultured Bacteroidales bacterium
ACTGTGGGGCGATCCCCGAAGGAACCATCGACAGCGAATTATTCGGGCACGAAAAAGGGTCATTTACCGGGGCTCATGAATCGCGCAAAGGCTATTTTGAAGTGGTAAGCGGGGGCACCATTTTTTTAGATGAAGTTGCAGAACTTCCGCTCTCCACCCAGGTCAGGCTCCTGCGGGTTTTGGAAACCGGCGAATTTATAAAAGTGGGTCCTGCCACCGATCGCTCATGAAATCCACCGGGCCGCGAGGCACGCCGATATTCACTTCCAGGAAAACCAGGTTGCCGATACCGACCTCTTTCATGGACTCCAGATC
>CAYNTB010000344.1:325-3370 GCA_964399905.1 uncultured Bacteroidales bacterium
CGTGTTGTGGCAGCAACAAACGTTAATGTGCCAGAAGCGATCAGTAAAGGAAAGTTTCGTCAGGATTTATTTTACAGGCTGAATACCGTTCCGATTTCTGTACCTCCTTTGCGCGACAGAAAAGATGACATTCATTTGTTGTTCAGGAAGTTTGCCGCTGATTTTGCAGAAAAATACCGCATGCCTGTTCTTCAACTTACCGATGATGCCATTTCGATGCTAACAAATTACCATTGGGACGGGAACATCAGGCAACTTAAAAATACCGTTGAACAAATATCGATTATTGAAGAAAACCGTTTACTGAACACCGCCTTACTTCAAAAATATTTGCCCCACGGCAGCGGAACCGACCTTCCGGTCCTTTACAAAAGCCATAAAGAAAAAGAGGACTTTTCGGAAAGGGATATACTTTATAAAGTGCTTTTTGATATGAAAAAAGATATCAACGACCTTAAAAAAGTAGTGGTTGATATTCTCGAAAATGGTGAGTTGAAAAATACCAAAAGTCATGCAAAATTGATCCAGCAGCTTTATGATGAAGCTGATGAAGATATGCCCGATTTTAATAAGATCGAGATCCAACACCGTGCCGAAGAAGTTCTGGATGAGCCCATTCATCATTCGGAAGTAGTTGAAGAATCTTTATCCTTGCAAAAAAAAGAAATTGATATGATCAGAAGGGCCCTGGAAAAACACAAAGGCAAAAGAAAAAATGCAGCTGAAGAGTTAGGGATTTCGGAGCGTACACTCTATCGAAAAATAAAAGAATATAACATCAAATAAATATATGGTCAACAAACATTTTGGTTACCTCGTACTACTATTTATTGTACTTACCCTTGGTGGCTGTGGTATCTATTCATTCAGCGGTGCATCAATTCCTGCTGAAGCCAAAACCATTTACATCGGTTATTTTGAAAACAAAGCCGCACTGGTTGAACCCACCTTGAGCCAAACACTGACTGATCAGCTGAAAAACAGGTTTTCGTCCCAAACGCCATTAAACATTACCACATCCGGAGGCGATTTACAAATTGAAGGGGTGATTACAGAATATAGCACGGCTCCAGTGGCCATCCAGGAAGATCAGGCCGCACTGAATCGTTTAACCATAACCGTTACCGTTAATTTTGTAAATGTTTTCGATCCTTCAAAAGATTTTGAAAACAGTAAATTTACGCGATACGAGGATTATCCCAGCTCTCAAAGTTTAAACAGTGTTCAGGAAGGACTGATAACAGTGATCGTTGATGCACTGGTCGAAGATATTTTTAATGCGACTGTTGTTAATTGGTAATACGTAAACCCATGAAGAGAGAACAGTTTATCGAATATTTAAACAACCCATCATTACTAAAGGCAGATACGATCCCTGAATTAATGACCCTTTCAAGAGAATTTCCATACTGCCCTTCCATCGAAACCCTGCTGAGCCTTAACTTTTATAAAGAAAAAAATATTCAGTTTGAAACACAGCTTGGTAAAAATGCTGCCATCGTTGCCAACCGAAAAATGCTTAAAAAGCATATCGACACCATCAGCGAATCAATAGATAACGTAGAATTCCCGGATGAATTTATTGAAAAGGCAAAAGAAACCCAGGCGGAAGTTATAGACAAAGAGCTTGATGAAAAGGCAAAAAGAGATTCTGCAAAAATTGAGGAACTAAAAGCCCGAATTGAGAAGAAGCTTGCCGAAATTGAACGCGCCAAAAAAGAAGCGAAAAACAAACCCAAAACTGAGTCTGAAGACACTGAAGACATCGAAAAACTGAAGAACGAAAACAAATCGAAGAGCAAAGATGAATTAATTGAAAAATTTATTTATACAGCTCCAACGATTTCGCGAAGGCAATCAGGGTTTTACAACCCCCTCGAATTTGCGCAGCAAAGTATCGTCGATCAGGAAAATATTGTAAGCGAAACCCTGGCAAAAATATATGACGATCAGGGTTATAAAGCCAAAGCCATTAAAATTTATCATAAATTAAGCTTGAAATATCCGGAAAAAAGTAGTTACTTTGCAGCCCGAATTAAAAAAATAGAAAAAGAATTACAATAAACTGAAAAACAAAAAACAATGGGTACATATATTTTAGTATCGGTTCTGATTTTAATTACCTGTGTCTTATTAATTTTGGTTGTACTGGTACAAAACTCAAAAGGCGGCGGACTTGCTTCAAACTTTGCCGGATCAAACCAATATATGGGTGTTCGTAAAACTGCTGATTTTCTTGAAAAATCAACCTGGACCCTGGCGATCGTTTTATTACTATTAAGCTTATTCACCATCTTTGTGATACCCAGAAGCAGTGGCGACATGCAAAATACCGTTGATACCGAACTCAGGGATCAAATCAATAATACACCTCCTGCCACCATGCCGGTTGAAGATTATCAGGCTCCTCCTCCACGCGAAGACGAGAAAAAATAAAAAAAGCTATGATTATGCAAAATGTCAGATTGTCATTAAATCTGACATTTTTTTTTGTTTTTTCGATTGGCACAAAATATGCAAATGCCAATGAACATAGATGCTAAAATTATATTGTTAACATAAAAATTACTTAAAAAAATGGGAAAATTAAACATTAAACCTCTGGCTGATAGAGTTATCATTGAGTCTGCAGCTGCTGAAGAAAGAACAGCAGGTGGAATTATCATCCCCGATACTGCAAAAGAAAAACCACAAAAAGGTACCGTTTTGGCAGTTGGCCCAGGCAAACCTGATGAACCTATGACTGTGAAAGTTGGCGACAATGTACTTTACGGTAAATACAGCGGAACCGAAATCACTGTTGATGGAAAGAACTACTTGATTATGCGCGAATCTGACATCGTAGCTATCGTTTAATTATTAATTTAAAACTTAAAACCTTAATAAAAATGGCAAAAGATATTTTATTTGAACTACCCGCAAGAGACGGCTTAAAAAAGGGAGTTGATGCCCTGGCCAACGCAGTAAAAGTAACCCTCGGACCCAATGGCCGAAATGTAATTATCGAAAAATCATTCGGATCTCCTTATATCACCAAAGATGGGG
>CAYNTB010000345.1:0-2516 GCA_964399905.1 uncultured Bacteroidales bacterium
TTGCCCTTCGGATAATTGGTTGAGCCTTTTTAACAAGTTCCTCGGGCAATTCATTTCCGATAATCAGCATCAGGTTCACTAAATTTGTTGGCGTACTAATCTGGTTATTATGCCAGTTGTCTCCTACAAAATCATGTTCCACCCAAAAATTTAATCCGCTAACAATGGCTGCATTTACATTTTTATCCTGGTAAAATTCCGATGATTTGTTTTTGTATGCTTTTGCCAGGGAAACCAAACTGGAGGTATGTCGCCGGTGTGGAAAACCTGCCGTCCGGCTCAAATCTTCATAATTTATATCGGGGAAACTTCCGTTTTCATCTATTTCACTTAAAATTTCCTTCACCTGTTTGTCGTCAACCTGAGATTTCATAAGTTCCGCAACGACACGCTCTTTAATTACATCAAAATCATCGGCTTGTGCGCAAGATGAAGCTGGAATTAAAAACTGAATTAGAGCTGCAAATACAAAAATGGCTATTGGTTTCATTTGTTTATTTATGAATGATTTATGCTTTACTAAATAAGATATCCGGCAATAAAAGTAACAATTCTTTACCAACTGAATAATTTGAAAGCTTGTTTTATGGACTTTAAAACTTGTTAAAATCCCCGTTAAAAATTGTTATGCATCTCAAGAGAAAAATCTTTGAGCCTAAATTTAAGGAGGATGAGGATTTTAGCATTTACTAGCTTGATTTTTCTGCTGGTTGCGGGGTATAATAGCCTGGCGCAAACCGATCCTCTGTTGGTTGATCCCATTCTTGTGCGTTTAAAAGGAAGGATCATCAGCTCTGCCGACAGCACCGGAGTTCCCTACGCCAACATTGTAAATAACCGCTATCGCGGAGGTACAATCACAAATAATGACGGCTATTTTACACTTGATGTTTTAAACATCGACAGCCTGATTGTTACATCGGTTGGATATGAAAAAAAAGTAATTTACATTCCGCACACATACATGGGAAATGAGGTGCTTACGTTCACATTAAATCCTGTGAGTTATGCTGTTGGCGAAGTGGAAGTAAAAGGTGAAAGCCCAGGTGTGGATTTGGGTTTGGGCACGGGAAAACCGGTCGAAATTCCAACAGAACTGCGTGGCGATGCTTTCAATGAAAAACCTCCCATAATTTCTGCTTTTTTTAATCCCATTTCTTACTGGCAATACTATCTCAGCCGCCGCGAACGCGAAAAACGGGATGTTCGCGAAGCTATGGCTCTTCAGGAAAATTGGGAAATGCATTCGAAAAACTATAATAAAGAAATGGTAATGAAACTAACCGGAACCAATGAAGCTGAAGCCGATTCATTTATGGTTTGGTTTAATGCGCAAAATGTTTTGCCCTACACAGCCACTGAATATGAGGTGCGGGCTTCCATTAAGTACTATTACGAAATGTATCTGCAAGAGGGAAGATAGAAATCTCTTGGTTAAAGAAAAGTTGGGAGTTTCCCAAAAAACAATTCATTTCCTGGAAATCTCACTGAAGAAACCGAAGGCGCTGACCTGCCAATTTATCTTGTATCATCCCGTTTTTATAAACCTCCTGCCCGTTTACAAATGTTGAAACCACTTTGTTTGAGAACTCCTGACCTTCAAACGGCGACCAACCGCATTTATACAATATATTATCTCTTGAAACTTCCCATAACTGGTTCGGGTCGATAAGAACAAGGTCGGCATAATAGCCTTCGCGAATGTAACCCCGGCGATCGATACGAAAAAGATCGGCCGGTGCATGGCACATTTTCTGAACCACTTTTTCAATTGTCATAATTCCCTTGTTGCTCATTTCGAGCATGGTAACCAGTGAATGTTGCACCAACGGGCCACCAGACGGCGCTTTGAAATAAGTATTGTTCTTTTCCTCCAGTGTATGTGGGGCATGGTCGGTGGCAATTACATCAATTTTATCAGTAAGCAAAGCTTCCCAAAGTGCTTCCTTATCTTTTACCGTTTTAATGGCCGGATTCCATTTTATGAAATTACCTTTCGAAATGTAATCCCTGTCGTCAAACCAAAGGTGATGCACGCAAACTTCGGCGGTAATCTTTTTATCTTTTACATGGCCGGACGAGAAAAGACCCATCTCTTTGGCTGTGGAAAGGTGCAGTATATGCAGCCGGGTGTCAAACTTCGATGCCAGTTCAACTGCTTTTGATGAAGAAATGTAACAGGCTTCGTCACTTCTGATATGGGAATGGCGCGAAACCGGTACATTTTCACCGTAACGCTGACGAGCAATTTCAATGTTTTTCCTGATGGTAGCCTCGTCTTCGCAATGAGTGGCAACCAATGTTGGAGCATTTTTGAATATTTCCGAAAGGGTTTGTTCATCGTCAACCAGCATATTACCGGTAGAAGATCCCATAAAAACTTTTATACCACAAACAGTTGAAGGGTCGGTTTTCAAAACTTCATGCAGATTATCGTTGGTAGCACCCATGTAAAACGAAAAGTTGGCTGGCGAAACTCAATATAAACCGGAACGGGACATGTTTCACCTTTGTAA
>CAYNTB010000345.1:2526-2957 GCA_964399905.1 uncultured Bacteroidales bacterium
TAGTATTTGGCATTTCCATAAAGGCAGTCACCCCTCCGGCAACTGCAGCCCTGCTTTCGCTGGCAATATCTCCTTTTTGGGTAAGTCCCGGCTCACGAAAATGCACCTGGTCGTCAATTACCCCGGGTAAAAGTAAAAGGCCTGAAGCATCCATAATCTCCACTCCCGCTAAATTAAAACTTTGCGGAATTGTATAAGGGAATACTTTTTCAATTTTTTCGCCATCCGTTAAAACGCTACCCTTAAATTTTAATCCTTCATTTATTATGGTAGCGTCTTTAATCAGTTTTTTCATTTTCTTGCCTCTTAAATTAATAATAATGATTACCCGGATAAAGTTGCCTTTTAACTGCGACTGAAAACTGCAACTGCTTACTTTTCATATTTTCTGAACCAACTCCTCATTTTCATTTTCATTACACCCCAAAGCG
>CAYNTB010000345.1:3094-3361 GCA_964399905.1 uncultured Bacteroidales bacterium
GTCCATAATTTTCATGCCGGTAACAATGCGAACATACATCGAGGCAAAATACGACATAAGCACTCTTCCAAGTGGCCAGTTAATTACGTTTATACCAGAAATATAACGTGAACCGATGGCAACATCTGCCCCTTCAGCCACTGCATTGTAAAGTCTTTCCAAATCGTCAGGATTGTGCGAAACGTCGCAATCCATTTCAAAAATATATTCGTAGCCATGATCCAGCGCCCATTTAAATCCGGCAATATAGGCCGTGCCAAGACCCAG
>CAYNTB010000346.1:0-3353 GCA_964399905.1 uncultured Bacteroidales bacterium
GGACTTTTATGAAAATATATATTTTTGATAATTTCCACTTTCCCATCTCATCGACATGGTTCATGTAGCTAATTTCAATAGCGCGGATATCAATGTGATCATGGTGATGATCATGGTCATGATTATGCTCGTGATTTGTTGATATTGAATTGCTTGTTTCTTCGCCGGGCTTTTTAATTGATACTGAATCTTCGCCGCAACCGCATGTTCCACACATAATATTTTTTCTTTAAAATTATTAATTAATAATAAGCTTAAGCATTAATTTTCAGCAAAGGTCGAAAAAAAATTGAACAGAAAAACGATTTATAAGATTAAATCCATTAAAATTTAAATGTACAAGATAGTTGGATTCGATAGATATTTCCGTATATTAGCATGTACAGTTTGAGATTTAAAAATTTAATTAGAATTAGAAAAGGAGGAATCAATGCCAAAGAATGTATCATTAAGCGTTAAGTGTACCAAATGTAACCACACCCTCATGGATTACAAAAAAATGCTTAACGGTAAGCCAAGTATTTTAGTCGATATTAAATGTAAAGAAGAAAAGGGGAAATTATGGCTTTGTTCAACCTATGGGTGCTACGACAAAGAAGCTGATATTCAGTTGCCGGAAGGTTGTAAAGTGGACATCTTTTGCCCGCACTGTCATGAGTTGCTCAATACGAGCCTTGATTGTAAAGAATGCGATGGCAAGGTGGTTAAGTTTAATATTGATATCGGTGGTGTCGTTAGCATCTGCTCAAAAGTGGGATGCCAGAGTCATTATATCATGATTGAAAATCTGGAAGATACTTTACGTAAATTTCACAGAACTTATGGTGTATAATTTCTGGTTTAATTAAAGTTTAAAGAACTGTCGGTTCCGAAAATGGCCTTGATATTTATCAGCTACATTGGTGGAAAATAAAGCCTGAATGTAGATCCTTTCTGCGGTTTTGACTTAACATCGATTTTGATGTTGTGATAATCGCAGATTTTTTTCACAAGAGCCAGTCCCAGGCCGAAGTTATTATTACCTGATTGGAATTTCTTGAAACGGTCAAATATATAAGGTAGTTTATCTTCCGAAATGCCAATGCCGTTATCTTTAATTTCAAAGAAAAATGTTTGATGGTCTGTACTCGTTATAATTTGAATCTCTCCTCCCTCTGGGGTATAACGTATGGCATTATAAATTAAATTATAAATCATAATATGGGCAAGTTCCTTGTTCCCTTTTAATAAGTAGATTTTTGAACAAAGTTCCGTTTTTGATCTGATGGATTTAACTGTAATTCTATCTTGGATTTCATTCAAAACGGATTCAACCAATTGATTGATATCAATGTTTTCATTGGTCAGATATTCCCTGTTTTCAATTCTGGATAGCAAAAGTAAGGATCTGACCAGTTTGGTCAGGCGCCCCAGTGTAACTTTCGTTTCGTAAATTTTAATGGCGTCATCTTCTTCCAGATTTGTGTTAGCTGAAAAGTTTTCGAGTTTCGATCTGATGATACTTATAGGAGTCAGGATTTCATGTGAGATATTTCCAATGTATTCCCTTTCCTCGTTAAATATTTCTTCAATTCTTTTCATCAGGTGATGAATATTATCTTCCAGGTACCTGAAGTCACTTGTTGTTGTTTTTGTAACTGAATAATTAAAATTTGAAGGATGGTTGTTCTTTTTTAGGTTTTTGATAATCATCTCAAATGGCCGGAGCAGGACCTGGGTGACAGTCATGTCGAAGATAATAGAAAGCGTTAGTACCAGCACAAGAAAGATGAAGGTAAAATTACGCAGGTTTTTCTCAAACAAAGTAATAGCTGCTGTACTTTGGCCAATTTCTAACCAATAATAATAAAGATCATATTCAAAGTTTCCACTGATTACCCTGTAATCAAAAATTTCATTATCGATGATCCGTTGTGTCGATTCGATATATTCATTTAAAACGGTATCAGTACTAACTTCAATGGAAACATATTCCTCTTTTAAGATATTATAACTTCCGAATCCCGTCGGGCTATTCTCGATGTCAATAAATTGTTTAATGCCCATCTGTTCAATCAGCTCATAAACCCGATCCAGTTTATCGATCAATTGTTTGTCCATTTCCTGGATTGATATTTTTTTAACGATCCATGGCAGGACAAAAACCGCGATAATTATAATCACGATTTTTGAAAACGCATTAATAAGTGTGAGCTGGGTTTTGAGTTTTGTTTTGGGAAATGTCATTATTTATCGAATTTATAACCTAAGCCCCTGACTGTTTTTATATGATTTGCTTCGCTATGCTTTGAGAGTTTTTTTCGGATGTTTTTTATGTGAACATCAATATAGTTTGAGTCATAATCTTCTTCGTAAAATCCACCCCAGATATGCTCTGTTAGCTGTAATCGGTCGAGGGTTCTTCCTTTGTTTAAGATTAAATAGCTCAGAAGATCAAATTCTTTTTGGGTCAGGTCCACACTTTCGTTTGCATGTTTTAGCAATCTTTTATCAATGTTAATGACAAATTCCCCAAACTTGATTTCAGATTTGTTTTGACCAAATTTCCTGCGTGTAATGGCCTGTAATCTGGAGTGCAGTTCGAGTAATGAAAAAGGTTTGGCCAGATAATCGTCTGCTCCATAATCGAAGCCTTTCAGTTTATCTTCGAGCTCTCCACGTGCTGTGATTACGATAAAATATGCTTCCGAATTATATGATTTGGCCTCTTTGATCAAATCCAGTCCGTAATAGTCTGGCAGCCCAATATCAATGAGCACAAAATCGTACAAGTTTACAGCAAGCATTTCCGAGGCTTCCATGCCTGTGTAAACAGTATCGCATTGATAATGTTCTTTTTTTAGAAATTGTTCAATTTCATCGGCGAGTGGCTTTTCATCCTCAATAATAAGTATTCTCATGGTTCAGAAAATTGGCGTATAAATTAATGAAATAAGAAAGCCTCCCTGATCTTCCCAGTTGATGCTTTGAAGTTCTTTCGACGGAATATCATAAAACCAGTTCAATGAGATTGAAATATTGCTGTAACTATAAATGAGGGGTAAATATATCCCAAGGCTCTGGTATTCAAAAGCTCCTGTTGTATATCCGCGATTGTTCAGAAATCTTTTTCTGAACTGATATTGCATGGGTGTATAATTTTCAAAAATCCAATCATCGGTTCCAAAATGCCCTGAGATACTTGGAGTAAACATGAGAAAGTCGTTTTTAAAAAACAAATTGTCGAAATCGAGATTTATCATCAGATTCAGATCTGTAAAAAAATTATTTGTGAGCCCGTTCATATAATAAAAGTCACTGCCGATGCTAATATATTTTGAATTTAGTGTTAGGCTGCCCATAATTTCGTGTTC
>CAYNTB010000347.1:0-364 GCA_964399905.1 uncultured Bacteroidales bacterium
CCAGGTTGTTTGGACCCATGCGATCCGAAAGATCATCACGGCCAAGTGTAGCCGTATAAGGCAATCGTTTTGGTTCTCCACCATATGAAGGCATTAAATAAACTTCCGTATTTCCATCATACTGGCCGGTAAACGCCAGCCATTTCCCATCGGGTGAAAAATGTGCAAACATTTCATAGCCTTCATCGTTGGTAAGCTTGGTTGCCATGCCACCGGCTTTGGAAACAGTGTACAAATCCCCTGCATAGGAGAATACCACCTGATCCCCGTGAATTGCCGGGAACCGCATTAAGCGGGCTTCGTCCTGGGCATAAATACCCGAGAAAAAAGCGCCTAATAAGATCATTAAAAGAAAAGTTTTCTT
>CAYNTB010000347.1:381-3340 GCA_964399905.1 uncultured Bacteroidales bacterium
ATTTAAATTAAGGTTTAACAATGTGGTGCATCAAATTTTTATGGAATTTTTCAATTCGTTTTATATGAAGGGCATAAAGTTATACAATATTAATTAATTCACCTTCTCAACCATAATTTCATCGTTCAGGTAAATCAAATATTTTTGGATGCCGGAATATCCCATTTCTGCCAATACCCTGCCGTAAGTATTGATTTGCTTTGCATGCTTCGGTTCAGGTTTCCCGGTTTTATAATCGATGATGGTCAATTTGTTTTCTTCAAAAATGAGGCGGTCGTGCCGGAGGGTATGACCATCGGGCAGGATGATCTCAGCCTCATTTTTAATTTTGAGCCCCTGTTCGAAGAAGGTTCCAAGCTGTTCGTGTTGCATTATCTTTTCAAGCACTTTGGAAATTTTTTCTCTTTCCTCCATGGGAATTATTCCGGAATCAACAAAGAACGAAATTACGGAAGCTGTGTCCTCCTTATATCTAACCTTTGATAAAACGAGATGCAGCAGGTTGCCCCATTCTTTGTTACGTTCCGGATTACTGACATCCCAGATTTCGGGCGCATTTGTGCTGATCAGTAATTTTTTACGCCAATCATCTGAGATAAGGGTTTTAAGTTCAACGGTCTGATGCATTTTGATCTCTTTTACTGACGCTACCTTAAGCCGTTCCCCTAAAGTATAAGTAGTTTGATCCTCCAGATATCTACCGCTTTTTATCAAATAATATTGAATAATCTTTGAAACGCTGTCAAACTTATCGGCTTCTTTTTTGAGTTTTTCAGTGATGATATACAAACGTTCGGATGGCCTCGTGAATGCGACATACATCAGGTTCATCAAATCGAGTTGGGTTTTGCCCACCTCTTCCTGGTGAAGCTCGGGAAACACATCCTGCTTATCTTCGGCTTTAGACAACGGAATATAGACTGTTTTAAGTTGATCAATATAAGGATCGTTCAGTTCAACCCATCGATAAGCATCCCGAAGCTTTGTTATATCGTTGGCAAACGGATAAATGACCACCGGAAATTCAAGACCTTTGGATTTATGGATACTCATAATCTGTATCGCATCAAGGTTTTCAGGAACAACAACAGACTCTTTTTTCTGGTTTCGTTCCCACCAGTCCAGAAAACCGAAGAGATCAGTATCTTCCCTGGCATTGCTTTTCAGTGCTGCATCCAGGAAAAATTGTACAAAAGGATCAACTTCAGCATTCAGTTCAAAAATACGGATCAATTCTTCACACAGATCGTACACAGGAAGACTTAGTAACTTTGCCTGATTCAGCTGATAATGTTGTGTTTCCAGAAATCCGGCAAAAACATCTTTTTGTAAGTTGCCTTCATTTTTTTCGGTATCGATCGGATGCACATAATTCAAAACCTCCTGAAGCGGCAAGTTTATCCGGCCCGTATCAACCAGAAATTTTAATATCCCTGCCTTATAGATTTTTTCAGCAGGATTTGTTAAATACCGGAGTATGGTAATCAGAAAATTTACTTTTTCCGAAGCTCCAAGCACCAATGATTCGCTGGTTATGACCGGGTAATCATGTTGCAGGAGAAAACCTGCTGTGGTGGTAATTTCATCGTTGTTGCGGCATAGCACGGTAATATCCCGGTATTGGTAGTGATCTGCCCTGAGTTCTTCAATAATTTCCCTGACCTTATTCAGGTTACTTTCAGTCCAGGCTTCTTTCCCTGATTTTTCGAGTAAATCGATTTGCACATATCCGCCGGTATTATTTTTATCAAACTGTTGATCGACTTGCTTATAAATTGTTTTGAAACCGGGATCCAATTTCTCTGAAACCAGTTTAAAAAATTCATTGTTGAACGCAACAATTTCTTTTCTGGATCGAAAATTTGAAGATAAATATTCGAGTTTAAAATTTCGTTTTAATGATTGTTCGCGTTCTTCGGCAAGCGGCAGGTTTTCGGGTCTGAACAATTCCGGGAGTTTTTCAAATTGTTCAACTTCACCGCTTCTGAACCTGTAAATTGCCTGCTTTCCATCGCCAACCAGCATGTTAAAATAGCCTTCCGATAATGAATTATCAATGAGTGGAATAAAATTCTGCCATTGAAGAATAGAGGTATCCTGAAACTCATCAATCAAAAATGATTTATAGCGTTCGCCCAATCGCTCATAGATGAATGGTACCGGCTCCCTGAAAACAATATCCGCCACTTTTTTATTAAATTCAGAGATATGAATGAGGTTATTTTGATGCTTTTGTTCTTCAATTATTTTTGCAATTTCACTTAAAACTGCAATTGGATAAATTTGCTTTTGAACAATCTTATAGAGCTTGAAACGGCCCAGGTCACGGTCCAATACATCGTTAATTTGCACAAAACATTTTCGCAGATCGTCTTTTATTGAATCAATGGCCAGTTTATCATTTTCTTCGGCTTTTCCTGAATACCAATTATCTTCGTTAATTGTTTTTTTTACATATGAGTTTGATTCAAAATTTTCATTGTTTCTTTTTGCCAGCCTTTTGAAATATACCGACACTCCACTTTGTCCCCGGTAAAAAGCCTGATCGGGCAAATTTTTTGAATGAATCAGGTCCACTGCAGTTTGTGCTATTATAGACAACTGCTTTTTAAAATTATTGATAAATTTTTCTGTTTTTCGGGCAACATCTTTAAAATCTTCGTGGGTCAAACCTTTCAACTTTTCAATCCTTTCAAGACTGTCCTCCCGTATCAAAGTTCTGCTAAACTTTAATAAATCGTTCTCAATTTTCCAATCCGCTTCTTCACTCGTTTTCAGTTTTGTAAAATTTACCAAAATCTCGGTCAGCTCAGCATCGACACCAATTTTATTGATCAAAATATCGATGGCCCTGTTGAGATGCTCATCGGCATCCATTTTAACATCAAAATTTATGGGTAAATTCAAATCATAGGCAAAGGTTTTAATTATTCGGTGAACAAAACTATCGATGGTTCCG
>CAYNTB010000348.1:0-3340 GCA_964399905.1 uncultured Bacteroidales bacterium
AAGATGGCAAAACTCGAGAATATAGAGGACCAGGGATCGGACTGTCGATTTCCAAAAAAATTCCCGACAAACTGGGAGGTAAAATATGGCTCGCATCTGAAGTCGGGAAAGGTTCCGTCTTTTATTTTACGATCCCCTTTGAGCCGCAAGAAAGTCCTGTTGTTATTAATGAAGATAAAAGTGCAGTGGAAGCCAGACCGAATAAAAAAGCACAAAAAACAGTAATGATTGTTGAGGATGTGGAAGCCAGTTTCGAATATTTAAAGATACTGCTTCATAATTGGGGGTTTCAGGTTGTGTGGGCAAAAAATGGTGAAGAATCGATCGATATGATAAAAGAGAAAGCTGAGGTTGATCTGGTATTAATGGATATCAATATGCCAGGAATCAATGGCCTGGATGCCAGTGTTGAAATTAAGAAAATGAAGCCACAGCTTCCCATTATTGCGCAAACGGCATATGCCATCTCCGGAGATCGCGAAAAATGCCTGGAAGCCGGTTGTGATGATTATCTTTCAAAGCCAATCAAGCAGGAGTTGTTAAAAGCCCTGATTAGTAAGTATTTATTATTAAATTGATTTTGGGTAATTTATATCGTAATCAGTAAGATACGCAAAAGAAAACCTCCGAAATTTTTCCGGAGGTTTTACAATGAACAAAACAGGATTTTATAATATTAAAGGTATTGAGCAATAATTTAATGTGCTTTACAAAACGCCTTCATCATATGCTTTTTCGCCATGCAATGATTCATCCAGCCCGGCAAATTCCTGATCATCGGTTACTTTTACACGGGTTATAAAATTGATTACAATCAGCATCACATAAGTGAAAATAAAGGCATAAAACGCTGCGCCTGCAACAGCAACCAATTCTTTGAAAAAGAAAGATGAATTTCCTTCGATTAAACCAGATTGCCCGTTAATGGCTGCGGATGCAAATACGCCCAACAAAATCGTACCCAGAAATCCACCAATACCGTGAACGCCCCATACATCCAGAGCATCATCCCATCCCAGTCTGTTCTTGAATTTAACCGCGATATAACAAACGGCACCTGCTGAAATTCCAATCAAAATAGCCGCCCATAAAGGAACAAAGCCCGCTGCAGGTGTAATGGTTGCCAATCCGGCTACGGCACCTGTTAAACGACCGATAAATTTGGGTTTTCCTTCCCTTACCCATTCAATAACCAACCAGGTGATGGCCGCAAATGAAGCAGCTACATCGGTATTTAAAAATGCAATGGTTGTAATGGCATCAACCTTTAATTCGCTTCCGGCATTAAAACCATACCATCCGAACCAAAGTAAACCAGTACCAATTGCAACCAATGGGATACTATTTGGTGGCGATTGGGTATCTCTTCTTTTCCCGACATAAATTACTGAAGCCAGGGCCGCAAAACCAGCCGTTGCGTGAACCACAATTCCTCCGGCAAAGTCGAGTACACCCCATGCTGAAAGCAATCCGCCTCCCCATACCATATGTACAAAGGGATAGTAAACAAATAATTGCCATGCCACTAAAAATATCAGGTATGCCTTAAAAGTCACCCTGTTAACAAAAGCTCCTGTAATCAATGCAGGGGTAATAATGGCAAACATCATTTGGTAGGCAATAAAGATATATTCAGGATATTGGCCGTCGGCTCCGCTATAAGGATTATTGAAAGGAATGTTTGTTAAAAGGGCCCAGTCCAGGTTGCCAATAATTGCACCTTCGCCCCCGCTAAAGCAGAGAGAATATCCAACCAGTACCCACATAATAGTTGTAATACCAAGGGATACAAAGGTCTGCATCATAATGCCTAAAATATTTCTTTTGCCTGCCAGGCCTCCATAAAAAAATGCCAGCCCGGGGGTCATTAACATTACCAGGCTCGTGCATATAATCATAAATGTTGTTGTTCCTGTATTAAAATCCATGATGAATAAATATTTAATTAGAAATTAAGTTGAGTTAAAATGAGAATCCCGCAACCATAAATATTTTTTGTGCCTGTGGGTTTGTAATCAAGGAGACTGTAAGCGGTAAACTAAAGTCATCCGTGATTTTTATATCCTTTGAGGTTGAAATTCCAAGGTTCGTGACTCCGAATGAATCACCATAAAAACCAGTTTCATCAAGGTCTTCATCCGGATTAGTAAGGTTGAAACCAATAAATGCATCCAGATTATTGAAAGAATAGCCCAATTCAGCATAGGTTGAATATTGAATTTTCCCGATCGATCCATCTGTATTCATTCTTCTGGCATCTGCTCCATGAAAATTTGTTGCAATTAAAAATGTAAGCGGAAGATCATCAGTCCCGTTAAATGAGAGGCTTGCTTCAAACACATGGCCGGTTGTTTTATCATTATAATCGAAGTATTTGTAGGTTGCATCTGTTTCATCCGGGAAAAAGTAATCTGTAAATGTTAAAGAAAACATATCGTTCAAAGCATAGCTGATATACAGATCAACTTCCTGAGCTCCCGCTAAATTAGTCGTAAACGCGCCCCATGCACCCAAAGTAAATGAACCGGAATTGTATTCGATTCCTGGCTGGATGCTTGGAGAACCTCCAAAATCCATTCCCCTCCAAATATAACGACTCATTAAATCGACACTTATACTAATCGGATTCTCAGCTTCTGAAACAGTTCCTTGTGCATAGCTTAATCCTTCGAAAATGCATAAAAGCAAAATAATTAATACGAATTTTTTCATTGTTTAAGTTTTGGTTGAACACTTAAACAAAAATGATGGAAATAAATAAAAGCGGCAATTGGGTAAGTACGTAAAATGGAATACGTGATTCTCGTATCGTAAAGCTATAATTCGATAATTTTATTTTTTATCGCGAATTTTACAAGATCCACAGTGCTATGTAAATCAAGTTTGCGCAGGATTTTGGTCTTGTGGGTTTCTACGGTCCTGATGCTTATTGAGAGGCGTTCGGCTATTTTCGAATTATTCATTCCTTCAACAACCAGTCGTAATATTTCTTTTTCACGGTTCGATAAGTTTCCCAGCTTATCATTTGAGTTCGGTTTGCCATATTTGGCACTGTTTACATAGCTCTTAAGAATGGTGTCAGAAATTGATTTGCTGAAATATTCATGACCCTGGGCTACCTCTTTGATGGCATGAAGCAATTCGGTTCGCGTAGTGTTTTTGGGGAGGTAACCATGAATCCCCGCTTTTAACGCATTGAAAATAAAATCTTCGGATGTATACATCGAAAGCATCAGGATTTTTATTTGTGGATACTGGTCGGAAAGTATTTTTGAAACTTCAATGCCCGACATTGAAGGCAAAGAAATATCTAATAATACGATGTCGGGCAGTTTTAATT
>CAYNTB010000349.1:0-3327 GCA_964399905.1 uncultured Bacteroidales bacterium
AGGTCATTATTGTGGATAATGCATCTAAAGAAGATCCTTCAGCATATTTGAAAAAACATTTTCCTGAAATAGTATATATACGCAGTGAAAAAAATTTAGGTTTTGCCGGAGGTAATAATTTAGGAATTCGCAAAGCCAAGGGAAGCTATTTTATGCTTTTGAATAATGACACTGAAGTGGATCCGGATTTTCTACAACCCCTTGTTAAAGCCATGCAATCAAACCCAAAAATTGGCATGGTTGGATCCAAAGTCAGATTTTTCCAATCCCCAAATATCATTCAGTTTGCGGGGGCCACTCCAATGACAAAATTTACCGCTACCAGTTATTTTATTGGGCATAACCAGGAAGACAAGGGACAGTTTGAAGAACAGACATTAACACCTTTTGCTTCAGGTGCGGCTATGATGACTTCCCGTTCTGTATGCGAAAAGGTAGGGCTCATGGCTGAATTTTTCTTTCTTTATTATGAAGAACTCGACTGGCAGGAGAGAATTCGTAAAGCAGGTTATGAAATCCACTATATTCCAACATCCTTGGTTTTACACAAAGAAAGTGTTTCGGTTGGCAGAAACAGCCCCTTGCAGGCTTATTGGAAAACACGAAACAGGCTATTGCTGATCCGCAGAAATTATAGTCAATTTGATGTTTTTATGAGTTTTATCTGGCTCACTTTTGTGTCTTATCCCTATCATTTACTTCAATACATTGCCCGAAGAGACCGGGTTTCCATTAAAGTTCACAGTGTTGCTTTAGGATGGCATTATATCAATGCATTCAACTTAAAACGAATTCATCAAAATAATTACCTCTAAAATTATCCGTAATCGGAAGTATTATCCTTATTCGGAACGGGCAATTTTATCCGTTGTCAGACTGAAATGTAGCTATACCAGGCCTTTTCGTAGGTCTTTTTTGAATTGACTTTAAAAAATAAATCTTGCATCAGTCTGTAATAAGTTCGTTAACATCTGTTTTTGTGATACTTATAACATTTGGCACACTGATTGCATATAATGTATCCGTTAAACAATTAAAAAAAGCTTACGATGAAATTTGGTTTGAAAAAAAATAGCACAACAAAAACACCTAAGTATCATAAATATTATAAATGTGATCGCTGTGGATACATTTCAATGGTAAAAAATTCCATTTGCCCGATTTGCGAAAAAGACGGCTACCAGCTCAAACTTAAATAATATTTTTTTGAAACTTATGTTAACAATTAATTAGAAAGGATATGAATGGGTTGGTTCGATCCGAATTATTTGTTGAAACCGATCTAATAATGACTTTTAAAGCGTTCATTTTTCTATATAGAAGACTATCCGCCTAAATTTTGAGTTAAGTTAGCAGATTAGAGGCCTTCCCGAATGGGAAGGTTTTTATTTTTAGCACCGTACTATCATATTTGGCTACACTCTGGTCAACACTTTCTATTTAACTATTAAAATTTTAGAATTCGACAGCTTACCTCCTTGCAGTACCTGTATATAATATATTCCGGGAGGGCGGTTGCTTAAATCAACATTTAGTTTATTGGCCTGATAGAGACTCCTTTCATAAATTTGTTCGCCCAGGCCATTATAAATTACCACTTTTGAATCTCGCTCCAAATCGATTTGGAAATACCCATTGCTTGGGTTCGGTGTAATTTTAATGATACGCTTTTCATTATAATTTTTAATACCAGTTGTATTGTTGTCGATCGTAAAAACAGTTTTTAATGCGGCATACATTTTATACCATCCGGTTGAATCATCTCTAAATTTATAACGCTCCTGTTCAATATGAATGAATCTTCCTTCGCTGGTTGTTGCATTATCATAACATGGATCAGTGCTGTGATTTATCAATCTTCCTTGCACATTTGTAAAGGCAGTTAATCGGGTCCATTCCAAATCAATATTTGCAAGTTTAAAAGTAATGGATGGATCATCCTGCAAAAGAGCTTCTTTAATTAATGAAAGATAATCAATGGTCGGTGTAATTGAGGTGCCATTGCTCATTATTAAATCAGGATCTCCCGAGCCTTTAGCGAAACCATGAAGCTGAAGAAAAACAGTGTTTTCAAATTTATTAAAAAATGCCTCGGTAACTTTTTGAAACACAGAGTTGCTGTTATGAGGGTTGTCAGAGATTCTGTATGGAGCTGAGGAGCCACAGGCTGAAGTTGTACCAGAGCAATCTGAATATTCTGAATTATTGCAACGGTGGGTACCACTGATAAAAAGTGCTTTGGGAATTAATCGTTTGAAACAAAATATTGCCTGATCGCCTGTTTGTAAGTCATAAACCGGATGGGGGGCCTGAATAATTAAATTGCTTCTCAAAGGATCAAGGCTCATGACATAGGTTCCCCAATAATAGATTTGTGAACCAAGCTCCCTGACAATATAAAATCGATTGTTTGAAATGATTGTTGTATCGGTAAAATCAACAATCTGATAATTTAGGGCAGCAGCAGTGCCTCTGGCTAATTCAATTTCGCCTTCAAATAAGTCATCCATCAAATTTCCCCACAAGTTTAGCTGTGCCGCAGTCGGTGCCTGATAATCGTTGCCAGAGCTCCCGGGCAGATTTTCAATCAAAGAATTTAAATAAATTTCAAGATCGCCTTCCTGGTTTTGTCCGTATGAAAAACCGGAAAGTAAACAAACAACAAATAAGATTAATAATTTTTTCACTTTATAATAATTGAATGTTCGTTAACTTTTGAATAAAGTAATCTTCTGTTCATTTTCAGGTAATCTGCGGTCTTTGATTGGTTATAATTATTAATCTTCAAAGCCTCGGTAAGTAATTTTTTTTCAATGTCTGCAATAATGCCCTTAAAAGAGTATTTATCGTTAAGATATGATTGCAAGGTTGCATTAAGATTGGTGCGTCTGTTGGTTTCGTGAGGCAGTTTATCAATTCTTATAATATTATCGGTTGTCATAATCGCAGCCCTGTGGATGGTATTTTCGAGTTCGCGAACATTTCCGGGCCAATGATAATCCAGGATGTTTTGCAAACTATCTTCCTGTAAAATAAGTTTTTGGGTAGGGCTGTATTTTTGAAAAAAGTAATCGATTAAAACATGAATATCATCGGGCCGGTCGCGCAAGGGTGGAATATTAATCCGGGCAACATTTAGCCTGTAATATAAATCTTCTCTGAATCTTCCTTCTTTGACCTCGGTTTCAATGTCTTTATTGGTTGCTGCAATGATTCTCACTTTTACATGCAGTGGAGTTGTACCTCCGACCCTAAAAAATGCCTGTCCCTGTATGATTCGTAAAAGGCGAACCTGCAAAGAGGGAGGCATGCTATTAACTTCGTCAA
>CAYNTB010000350.1:0-1538 GCA_964399905.1 uncultured Bacteroidales bacterium
TCATAAAGGCTTCTTCGCCGTTGTTCTGATATATGAATTCCAATCCCGGAATCTGATAATAGCCCGTATCAAAAGTAGGACTAATAAGGTTTTGGGTAAGTTCCAGTTCATTGTTATTAAGAAGTGAGCTGTCGATTGCACTTCGACTCAGGACTTCAATTCTGGGAACCAGAAATTCCTCAATTTTTGGCCAGGCTATTTTTGTTTCAGCTTTGGCAAGCAGCCGGATATTTAATTTGATCTGATCCCCAATTAAGATGCTATCCCTCTCAAGTGAAACGATCGCTTTCATTTCCTGGCCCATTGCAGAAGGTCCACCGAAACCGAATATGATTAAAAATATGTAAATAAGCCTTTTCATTTTTATCTTCTTGCTTCTCGCTTTTTAAATAAATTAGTGAGCGGTATTACATAATCTTCCCCTGTTTTAACCTTTGCCACATCCATTCCGCTTTTGAGAAAGATATCGTCGAGTTGAGCTTCTTTTTTTAACCAACGGTTCTTGTATTCTTTTCTGAGTGCGGCGTGTGATGTGTCGACCCAGGTTTTTTTGCCGGTTTCAGCATTTTTAACGCGAATCATCCCAACATTTGGCAATTCATATTCCCGTTCATCTGAAATTTTAACCGCAATTAAATCGTGTTTGCGGTTGGCAATTTTTAATGCATCACTAAATCCCTGATCCATAAAATCGGAGATTAAAAAAGCAGTGCATCTTTTTTTAATCACATTTGTGAAGTAACCCAGCGCAGCGGTAATGTCAGTCTCACGATTTTCTGGTTTAAAATCGATCAATTCACGGATGATCCTTAAAATATGGGAGGTGCCTTTTTTGGGTGGAATGAACTTTTCAATTTTGTTACTAAAGAAAATCACCCCGACTTTATCATTGTTATGAATGGCTGAAAATGCCAGAACTGCGGCAATCTCTGTAATTTGTTCTTCCTTGAGGTTTTGTTGGGTTACAAAGGCTTTTGTTCCGCTCAAATCGATCAACAACATAACGGTTAATTCACGTTCCTCATCAAAAATTTTAATATAAGGATGATTGAATCGAGCCGTAACATTCCAGTCGATATTTCTGATATCATCCCCGTATTGGTATTCCCTGACCTCGCTGAAAGCCATACCCCGGCCCTTAAAAACACTGTGGTATTGTCCGGAAAAAACCTGATTTGACAACCCCCGGGTTTTAATCTCAATTTTACGTACTTTTTTGAATAATTCTGTTGCTTCCAAATCTTGTAGAATTATTATTTATGAGTTATGTGGTATAAATTTGTTTTTGATGTTTTTACTGCCATTATTTTCATTTAAAACAGTGCACATGCTTTAAATTCATAATTTATCATTTATCATTCATCATGCTCTACGGTACCTCAATTGTATTCAGTATTTCATTGATGATTTCTTCAGTTGTGATATTTTCTGCTTCAGCTTCGTAAGTTAAACCGATACGATGACGCAAAACATCGTGTGCAATGGCCCTGATATCCTCGGGTAAAACATAGCCGCGTTTCTTTAAAAATGCATATGCT
>CAYNTB010000350.1:1571-3322 GCA_964399905.1 uncultured Bacteroidales bacterium
AGCCGCCAGTGCAAGATTAATACTTGCCCTTGGAGATGCACCGTATGAAATCAGATTGTCAAATTTTTTCAGATTATGCTGTGCAGGAAAACGTGTTGCAAAAACGATGTCGGTGATATAAGTTTCGATTTTATCATCCAGATAAACCTGACGAACAACATCTCTTGCTTTATTGATGTCAATTGTTTTCAGTATCGTATTGGTTGTTTGAAAGGCATTGGTGATGTTTTGACGGATAATGGTTTTTTCTTCATCTTTAGTTGGATAACTGATAACCACCTTCAACATAAAACGGTCAACCTGCGCTTCGGGCAATGGATAAGTTCCTTCCTGCTCGATCGGGTTCTGGGTCGCCATCACCAAAAATGGTTCTTCGAGTTTAAAGCTTTTATCTCCAATGGTTACCTGACGCTCCTGCATGGCTTCGAGCAAGGCACTCTGAACCTTTGCCGGCGAACGGTTGATCTCATCGGCCAGGATAAAATTGGCGAATATAGGGCCTTTTCGTACCATAAATTCTTCTTTCTTCTGACTGTAAATCATGGTTCCAAGTAAATCGGCAGGTAACAAATCGGGGGTGAATTGAATTCTGCTGAACTTTGCGTCAATCACATTTGCCAATGAATTTATTGCGAGGGTTTTTGCCAATCCCGGTACCCCTTCCAATAAAATGTGCCCATTTGCCAAAAGACCTATCATCAGCCGCTCAACCATCTGTTTTTGACCCACAATCACTTTTTGCATTTCGAGATTGATCAGATCAACGAATGCACTTTCCTTCTGAATTTTTTCGTTTAGTACTTTAATATCGATTTCCATCATTTTTTGTATTTATTTATGACAATGCAAATATATTAAACATGATTTTGGGTCGGGTGTTAAAAATTGTTAAAGCAATCTCAACAATCTTTGGGGTTTCAAGCTGTTTGTTTATTGAATAATGAAATTATTAAGTGTATTGTTTGAACCGATCAGCAAATTGATGGATCCATTGTTCAATATATCTCCCAGACTGAAATTTGTGCTCCCGGAAATTTTTTGCCCGATTTCCAATTTACCGTTTTTATCAAATAAATGTACTTCCTGATCTGCCGAAGCGTATATTCCAATCAGAATTTGTCCGTCCTGTCCTTGATAAATTAATGGTGGAGCTGTAATTACACTATTGAATTGATAAGAAAGCAGTTCCTGTCTGAATCGGTCATAGACTTTTAGTTTTTGCTGGTCGGCAAATATAAAGTCGTGATTTCCATCGCCGCTAAAATCAACATAATAAAAGTAATGTTGGGGCATATAATTGCCGAAATCGGTATAAGTTACATTTCCGGCAGAGTTTATATAATTCAGCTTGCCTGTAAAATCAGTAGTTATGAATAATCCCTTATTATTTGTTTCATTGACATAAAATTCAGCATTTTCGGATTTTAAGAACTGGTTTTTTAATAGAATGCGGTCCCGGCCCAGTCTGTTTATGATCCTGATGTTTCCATCAACATCTGCCAATAAAATATAGTCGCGCTTATTGGCAACAAGATGTTGTATTTTAGTTTCAACCTTGGCTTCAGTTTGTAATTGGTTCCATCCGTCAACCATCGTTCCCTGTATATTGTAATTGTAAATTTTCCGGTCGGTTCCCGAATAAAGAATTCTGTAATCTTTGTCGTTTGAATAGTCAAAAACAGCAATGCCGTTTGTTGCTTGGGTGTTTAACTTTATTGGATAATTTGCCACATTTTGTCCCAAAACAGCAA